>JBFLVQ010000257.1:0-11868 GCA_040758525.1 Acidobacteriota bacterium | reverse complement strand
AATAAATCCCATCTCTTGATCATAGGCGTTCATAAAGATCCATTCATCTTTTATTATTGATTTCAGACCTTTTCTTTTGATTACGCCAACTTTTTCATTTGTCGTAGGATCTACAACATCATAGGCAGCGGCAATATCCAACATTCGTCGAGCTTTAATGACAAGAACCTCTGTCTGCATATCTTCGCTAGTATAAACTCGTATATCTTCTTTTAGCTTAAAAGCCTTCATCTTTGAATAGAAGACTACTTCTCCGCTGGGAGAATAGATATGGAATGCTCCACCAAATAGTTTCAATATCTTTCTTCTTACTAGATAAGTTGAGTGTGAAAAAGAAGCATGTAGCATTGAACGAGCAGAGACATTGGACATACTATTACCCCCCCTGAGAAACCAATTTTACTTACTCTTTCCAGTCATACTTATACCATAATAGACCGATAATAAGCTGCTAGAAATTAGATTGTCGCTAAATTAGTTTTGGTACGCTCATTAGTAATAGTGCCAGTATTTAACGTTGATTTAGGTTCAAATAAGAGTACTTCTACTTCTTCTTCAGCGATCGGCCTATGTTCAACACCTTTAGGAATTATCGCTATCTCACCCGCAGTTAACCAGATATCTTTGTCGCGTAGTTGAATTAGTAGTTTGCCCTTTACCACCAAAAACAGTTCATCTTCATTTTCATGATTATGCCAGATAAATTCACCTTTAAGCTTTGCTAGCTTGACGTGAAAATCATTTACCTCGCCAATAATCTTGGGACTCCACTGTTCCGTAAATAGACTGAATTTTTGCGCTAGATTAATTGTTTCTACCATTTTCTCTGATTAATTCTCCAATCAATTTTACTTAAGGATGTTAATAAGGTTCTCTAGCCTTGTCCATAGAAAGTCACTACTAGATTAGCCATCTATTTCTAGTAGATAGTCTGGCAATAGGGTCTGTTCGTCAATGATCGCCAAGACGATTTCGCCATTACTAAGGCCCTTGGCGGTGCGTAGATCATTTTTGCGCAGATCTGTGTATTGCAGCCGGGCGCCTGCTAGATCGACTCTAAGCAGTTCGGCACTCTGCAAGTTTGTTCTGTATAAGTAGGTATCAGACAGATTTGCATCTGTCAGGTTAGCACTAGTAAGATTGGCGCCTTGTAGGTTAGCCTGCTGTAGATTAGCAGTGGTGAGATTGGCAGCTTGAAGGTTTGCCCCTTGTAGATCTGCGCCCTCAAAGACAACACCGGTAAGGTCGGCGGCAGAGAGATTAGTGCCAGAGAGATTCGCTCCCTGCAAATTGCAGCCTTGCAACTGGGCAGCTTGTAGGTTTGAACCTTGTAATTTCGCTTCACGCAGATCTGCCCCTTGTAGATCTGCGCTCTGCAACTCAGCACGATAGAGGTAAGCTTGCTGTAGATCTGCGCGTTGTAGATTCACACCTTGTAGACTAGCGCCCTGCAGATCGGCTTCATGGAAAATGACACGGTAGAGATAGGCCTCTTGTAGACTGGCGCCTTCCATATGTGCACGGTAGAGATTTGTTCCTTGCAGATTTGTTCCTTGTAGATTGGCACCACGTAAGTTTGCGCTTTGTAGATCCGACTCTTGTAAGTCGGCACGATATAGATATGCCTCCTGTAGGTCAGCGCCTTTAAGGATAGCTCTTTGTAGATTGGCTTCTTTGAAGTTAGCTTTAGGAAGGACGGCCTGCTGGAAGTTAGCATCACGCAGGTTTGCCCCCTGAAAGTTAGCACCAGGTAGTATGGCTTTGATTAGTTCTACACGCTCAAGAGTGGCTTCGGAGAGGATTGCCCCGCTCAGCGTGGCGCTTACCAAATGGGCAGCAGTAAGATTGGCCTGCCAGAGATTGGCACCACTAAGATCGACACCGCTAAGATCCGCATCAGTAAAATCTGCTTTCCAAAGAGTTGCACATACTAGATTGGCGCCCCTTAGATTAGCTTTACTTAGGTTGACGCTACGCAAATTTGCCCCTGGCAGATCTGTATAACTTAGATCGGCGGCTTCACCCATACCGTTCTCTAACCAGCGCTGATGTATCATCAATATTTCTGCCAACTCTTCTTTTGATATCTTGCGTCGTTGATCTTGAGATATATCCATACAATTTGCCCCCAACCTTAATTCTCATATAGTGAATGCTGCTCAACATTATAGAGAGATTATCAGCCAATAATGCCATTATTTTAAGAAAAAGATCGGATAGATATTGTGTGCGTATGTTTGATTCTATGCTACCATAAATATGCTGATATTGCTGATTTTCAAATTGCACAATAAACTCCCACCTGCTTAATGAGGAAAAAAATGAGGCGAAGAGTCGTTACCTTGACCAAAGTTGCTTTGTTCACGGGACTCGTAGTTACCACGACATTACTAATGAGCATCACGGAGGGTATCGGCAAAGGACCAGAAGAGCGAGAGAAAGATAAGGAATGGCTGCTTAAGCCATCTGTCTTCAACATGCTCTCATCCGCAGGCAAACGTACGGCGCTGCTTTTAAATGATAAACTGCCGACACCTAGCCATCGCGACCAGACTGTCTCACCTGATATTATGCCGCTAGCCGGACCGGACGAGAATATACGTCTAAATAATCCAGCATTGGATCGGGATGGTCGTACTCAGAATGAGACATCGGTTGCTGCCAACGGCTCAAATATCATTGTTAGCTTCAATGATACAGGCGGTATTTTTAGCGTACTAAGAGAGATCAACCTTTCTGGTTATGCGATCTCTTTCAATAGTGGCATATCCTTCACCCACAAACGTATTCCAATCCCATTTCAGGGTGCTAATCTAGGCGATGGAGTAGTTGTATTTGGACCAAATAATGAAGCCTACTATGCCACCCTCGCATTTACCGCCGGTCGCTTTATTATAGGTGTAGCAAAGTCGAGCGACCGAGGCGCCAACTTTACCCAACCCATTGATGCCAGCACAACTGCTGGCAATCCCGAGGATTTCCAAGATAAGGAGTGGATTGCAGTTGATAGAGGTGAGAAGTCACCCTTTAAAGGAAATGTCTATGTGAGTTGGACTACCTTTAAGGCCGCTGACGGGTCGACTACCATCAACTTTGCACGCTCTACCAATAATGGCACCTCCTACGGAGCGCCGGTAGCGCTCTCGCGCAAAGGTGCGATTGTACAAGGCTCAATGCCTGCAGTTGCGCCAAATGGGGATGTCTATGTTGTTTATGAGGAACTGCTAGCCAATCAGATCCTCTTCGTAAAATCGACTGATGGCGGCATTACCTTTGGCGAGCCACAAGTAGCAGCACGCTTCAACTCCGTCAGTTTCTCGCAGGCTACCGGTGGAAATGGCGTGCGTATATTCAGTTTTCCCAGCATAACAATAGACAAAAATGGTGTTATACACATGGTCTACGCTGCTGCTGCAGCAATTTTTGCCCGCGATCGTGGAGATGTATTCTATGTGCGCTCTAGCGATGGCGGTAAGAGTTTTAGTCTACCAAGAAAGATTAATGATGATGGTACTCTTACCACTCAGATCAACCCATCAATTGCCACTACTGCAGATGGCAAGCTAGGAGTGAAGTGGTGGGATCGCCGTAATGATCCTACTAATGACAGCCTCACCGATGTCTACATGGCAATCTCCAGCGATGGTGGTAATAGTTTTGGCAGGAATATACGTATCACCAATCACAACTGGGCATTTGGCCCCAAAGAGCCGCAAGTGGCCGAAGGCTACCATGGTGACTATGACGCTATTATAGGGGATGGTAACAATTTCTACCTGAGCTGGAGCGATGAGAGAAATGCCAATCCAGACGTCTATTTTGCTAGGGTGCCTTCTGATAGTGTAGCTAGTGCGGACTTTAATATCTCAGCAATGACTACCTTCAATAGTGTAGTTGCTGGCGAGTCGGTCAATTTCGAGTTCCAGACTAGTGGTATAGACAATTTTAAGGGCGATCTTGCTCTTGATGTTATACTGCCACCAAGTCCTGGCATTAGCAGCCATTTCTCTAGCCCAGTGGTTACCCCTGGCAAGGCGGTTACGCTAACCCTGACAACGACCAAAGCTGCACGAGCCGGTACCTACATGGCTACTGCGATAGCATCTAGTGGCACAATAAAACGTAAGACCAATTTCCGTCTCACTATCTACCCATCAGTTCGACGTGCCTCTATGCCTATCAATATTACCAGATCGTCGGGGCCTTCGCGTGCCAACGGGCTACAGATGGATGATCGTGGCATATTGCATATGATCTTTGAGGATAGTACAGCCGTGGCAGGCGGTAGCGCGATGATGAATAGTTTTGAAGAAGAGGAAGCCGAACGTGCAGAGACTAGTGGCAATGCCTCGGATGATAGCTTCGATAGTGAGATCTTCTACACACAATCAATCGATGGTGGTAAGAGTTTTACTGAGCCAGTTAAGTTATCGACCAATAGTACTAGCTCCTCAGGAGCAAGACTTGCACTCGATCCACAGGGCAACCTCTACGCAATATGGGGAAGCCGTACAGGTAATCAGACAGATATCTTCTTGTCGATTTCGAAAGATCGTGGTAAGTCTTTCTCTCCCCCTGTGTCGATAATACCTGCAGCAAATGGTGGAGTAAATAGGCTCTTACTCGATCCTAAGATTGGTATAGATAACAGAGGCAATATATTGATTGCCTACTCAGATCTGTCAAATCAGCAGAATCTACGCATGTTTGTGACTCGTTCTACAGATGCTGGAGCGACCTTTACAGCACCTGTGCAGGTATCAAGAGAGGGCGAGAATGTACAAGCCAGTCAAATCCTCTTTAATTCTAAGGGCACTGCCTATATCGTTTACAATGATATAGGTATGGACTCACGACTATTAGCGCCAATCAAGCTTGCGATCGCTGCAGATGGCCAGCGATTCATTGAATCGAAACTTGTCTCAGTTAGCCCACGTGTCATTGATCTATCGCCCCAAATGGCGATCGATAAGGATGACAATATCTACCTTGTCTTTGCCAAAGGCAACTCAGAAATCCTGATAACAAAATCGACAGATGGCGGTTTCACTTTTGGCAGACAACTCAATATCTCTGGCACCCGAGGGGCTTCTGCCTCTCCCAGTTTCATCTTAGATAAGAGAGGAAATATTAATATTGTCTGGGATGACAATTCTGGAGATGGTATCAATCCTGACATTATGCTGGCACGCTCAACAGATCAGGGCGATACTTTCACTCAGCCTTTCAATCTCAATAACCTTTCTGCCAATTCTGGTGTTTCTGCACGCCCACAAGGTGTGGCGGACGAGAATGGCAATCTGTTCATTGCCTGGACAGATGATAGCAATGCCAATCCGGAGGTGTTCTTCTGTAGCGTGCCTTTGGTTGGAATACAACAACCGAAGCTGACTGTTACTGGTTTCTCACCGTCTAGCGAAGCCGTAGGTGGTCAACTTACAATCTTTGGCACACAACTGCAAGGGGTTACTACAGTTGCCTTCTCGAACAATGTAGTTGTGCCATCCAACGACTTTACTATCACTGCGAATGGCTCACAACTTACTGTGAAAGTTCCCCCCGGCGCCGTAACCGGTCCTGTCACGGTGTTTTCTCCGCTAGGAATAATTCCCACCAGTACCTCCTTTATTGTTGCCAGCGGTAACTTCTCGCTAACTGCCAATCCATTACAGCAGAAAATTACCCCTGGTAGCTCAGCCAATTTCACCATTAATGTTGATGCTGATGTTAGCTTCTTGCAACCAATCATACTAAAGGCGGACGCACCCAATAGCAATATCACTACCAGTCTCTCCGCCGTTGGTGTAGCACCGGGAAATATTGCGGTGCTAACTGTCAAAGCTAGTACTACTGCACCAACAAACACCATCTTCAACATTGATATAGTTGGTAAATTTGGAGATTTTGTACGTACCCAGCGAGTGGCAGTTAATGTTGATCTAGCGCCTGATTTCTCGTTGCTACTTAATCCATCTCAAGTCACTGTAGCACGTGGTAAAGCATTCAAACTTGATGTCAATATCAATCGTGTAGGTGGCTTTAGTGGCGATGTTACAGTGTCTGCACCAGATGCCAAAGAGCTTAAGATAAAAGTCTCGCCTGAATCACAAACAACTGCTAGCGGGATTATTAGTTTCCGGGTAAGAGTAAAACCAGACGCGCCAACCGGTGCACAAAAGTTAATTTTTGTTGCTAAGGATGTTACTGGTCGTACTCACATAGGCGAGCTTACACTTATGATCAAATAACTAGAATGGGCGCGTTCTTACCATAGAACAGATAAAGGCTAGTGAGCAAGATGCTTCTCGCTAGCCTTTTCATTGTGCTGATTTCTTAGAGAGATTAGCACTTGATCAAATCTTTAGGAAGCACCTAATTGTGTCCATTGCTTTCCATTCCACTCCCATAGATCCGACAAGACTCGTTGAGGAGTTCCACCAGCAAAGATTATTATCTTGCCGCGACGGCTATGGTAGATCATTCCAGGTTTTCCACCACGTGCAGAAGGACCTGTTAAGGTAACTTGTGTCCAACTCTCACCATTCCATTCCCAAGTGTCGCCTAAATAGTTGCCATCAGAGAATCCTCCAAATAGAACCGTCTTACCACGTACTGGATTATAGGCCATTGCATGGTGATCACGTTTTGCTGGGCCATTACTACTTATTTCACGCCATTGACTACCATCCCATTCCCAAGTATCACTACGTTGCCCAGCTTTGAACTTCTCTAAAGTGAACTTCTTTGGCATAAATGCTAAAGCTTTCTGGGTTCGAGATGCTATCTCACGACAGTATCCTACACAATTACTACCAGGTTCGCGTTGACTTCCATAATTGATGGTTTTGCGAGCTTGCCTTTCAGCCATTAGGCTAAAGGTCTTATCTGCTCCTAGGCGCGCACTCCCCCGCGTTCCTGCGGGTATGATTATTAGTTACCTAACAATGGTTGCTATGCTAGCAAAACATAAGCGAATCAGCAATATTTTTATCGCCCTCTCAGGCGATGGCAGGCTTAACTACGGTCTAAAGACTCGGAGAATGCGCCTGCCTTTCCGTTCAACAATGACAGTCAATGTTCCTACTGGTATTACTATACCCAATGTTAGCATTACCGTGACAGGCACTGCTGGTCAGTTGAGTCATACTCTTACAACAACAATAACTGCTTTTAGTAATTTCTCTGTTAGGATTAACAAATTTGGGTTAACAGTACCGCCTGGCAGCACTGTAGGACGCTTTATTACAGTAGGTGCAGTGGGTGATGGCATCGCTACTGTTAGCCTTAGTGCGATTGTCTTGCCAGCTAATATGGTATCACAACAAGCTTATCACCTGTAATGGTTAATGCTGGCAACAATGCATCTATTTCTATCAATATTCCTGCCGGTACTACCCTTACTAACTTTACTGTTGTAGTGATAGGTACAAATGGTCCAGTGACTCACGTTGACACAGTAAAATTTACTATACAAGCTGTTAATGAGGAAGAGCGATCGGCATTTCATAATGAAGATAGAGATAAGCCTGAATTGCAGCATCAAGGGAGATACTTTGGCGATCCAGGCTTTATTGATTATCTTCTCAGCACTGAGAATGTGGGTATTGATATCAATTATCTGCTAGGCTCAATTAGCTATATTGCCGTAGAGTCCTATAGAGATAAGGACAGAAGGCTAATTAGTGATTATTTCTAGCGTTCTTTTACGCGTATATAGATGAGCGGTAAATTTGATTTTCAGAGGAGACAGTTAATGTTACCTCAAGATCAGCAGTATCAGCACTGGGTAGTATTAGAACTACTATGCCGCTCATCTGCTAATTCTTCAACCTACCTTCCAGATCACCCCCCAGCCGCGCTGTGCTATTTACAATATCACTGCAAGACAAGACGCTAGACAGCCGCGGCGCTGGCCAGCCGCAACAAGACACAACTCAGCCACAGTAAGCTCGTCTTGTTGCTCCTGGTCCCTCCTGTACACCACTCCCTATTCACTACTATTACCTGTTTATTGGGAGAAAACAGGTTTCAGGATAAGTCTCGTATATGTAAAATTACCAATCATAATATATTGAAATAGTCTTGGAGGCATGTCAACGACCTCGCAATTTCATGGCGAAGCTTGTCGGGTAAAACCAACAAGCCCAGTTGACCAGACTCAGCCAGGACCACAAGGTCATCGGGCTACGTTGTTTGTAGAGTCAAAGAACACACCTGCAGATGCATTGCCAGTCTGCAGCTCTGTAATTGGATAGTTAAACATGCTGAGGGTCTAAGCAAGTGCTATCCAGATATGCTGCCAAACATACTTTGTTGAGGCACACATTACCCTAGCAATAGGAGGTTGGCTTTAAGCCATTACAAATATGCAAAAAGTATTGGTACTCAATACCAATGGAGAGGCTCTCACACCTTGCCATCCAGCAAAAGCTAGAAAGCTGTTGCGTCAGGGCAAGGCAGCGATTTTGCGTCGTTATCCATTCACGATCCTGCTTAAGCAAGAGGTTGAAGATCTCTCAATACAGCCATTGAGGTTGAAGATCGATCCAGGCAGTAAGAAGACAGGCATAGCCCTTGTTAACGATCACACTGGTGCGGTAGTTTGGGCAGCAGAGCTTGAGCATAGAGGAGATAAGATCAAAGCCAGCTTGGATAGTCGTCGTGCAATTCGTCGTAGTAGACGCAATCGCAAGACTAGGTATCGCGAGCCACGCTTTAATAATCGCACACGCAAGGCAGGATGGTTGCCGCCATCAATAGAGAGTCGTATCTGCAATGTGATCACATGGGTAAAAAGATTAACTAGGCTATGTCCTATTGCAGCCATTTCACAGGAGCTGGTTAAGTTCGACACGCAGCTTTTAGAGAACCCAGAAATAAGCGGGCTAGCTTATCAACAAGGCGAACTATCAGGCTACGAGATTAAAGAGTACCTGCTTGAGAAATTCGGACACAAATGTGTTTATTGCCAGGCTAAAAATAGACCATTGGAGCTGGAACACATCATTGCTCGCAGTCGTGGTGGTAGTAATAGAGTAAGTAATCTCACATTAGCCTGCCATTCTTGTAATCAAAAGAAAGGTAATCTTACTGCAGCAGAGTTTGGCTATCCTCAAGTTCAGGCACAAGCCAAAGTTCCATTAAAAGATGCTGCTGCTGTCAATGCTAGCAGATGGGAGTTGTATCGTAGATTACAAGCTACTGGTTTACCTATTGAAACAGGTACAGGTGGTAGAACTAAGTTCAACCGTACACAACAAGGCTTGCCTAAGCAGCACTGGCTGGATGCTGCTTGTGTTGGCGCTAGTACCCCTGAGAGGTTGATTGTTGCTGGTCTAGAGCCATTGCAAATTAAAGCCACCGGGCACGGTAACAGACAGATGTGTCGTGTGGATAGGTTTGGCTTTCCGCGCACCAGTGCCAAAGCAAGCAAGAAAGTATTTGATTATCAAACTGGAGATATCATCAAGGCGATTGTTACTAGTGGCAAGAAGATCGGCTCATATCTTGGTAAGGTGGCTGTGAGAGCTAGTGGTTGTTTCAACGTTACAACTAAAGACAGGACTATCCAAGGCATTAGCTATCGTTATTGCAAGTTAGTGCAAGCTTGTGATGGTTATTGCTATTGAAAGGAGACGGCGCTGCTTCCGCAGCCTGAAGGCATGCGGTCTCCGCGCCCAAGAATGATGAACATCCCCAACTTTGTTCCCCTTACTAACTATTATCAATATTCTCTTGAAGAGATGAAAATACGTACAGCTCAGTTCTGCGCAGAAATGCAACATCGGCGTACTGTACGCCATTTCTCCGAGCGTCCTGTGCCACGTGAGATAATAGAAGACTGTTTGCGTGCCGCCGCAACTGCGCCCAGTGGCGCCAACACACAACCATGGCATTTTGTGGTCATCTCTGATTCCGCTCTTAAGCGCAAAATACGTATAGCAGCAGAGGTAGAAGAGCGCGAATTCTATCGCCATCGTGCTCCTAAAGAGTGGCTAGAGGCATTGGCACCACTAGGCACAGACGAGCATAAACCTTTTTTGGAGATAGCACCCTATCTGATTGCCATCTTCGTACAGCGTTATGGACAGCTACCAGATGGCCGTACCATCAAGCACTACTATGCCCAGGAATCAGTAGGAATTGCTACTGGGATTCTGATTACTGCTTTGCATCATGCCGGTATTGCTTCGCTTACCCATACACCTAGTCCCATGGGATTCCTTAATGAACTATTAGGACGGCCTACTAATGAACGACCCTTCCTGTTATTGGTAGTTGGCTACCCAGCCAATGATGCAGTTGTGCCGGTTATTGATAAAAAGACCCTCCCAGAGATCGCAACCTTTATTTAGATATGCATTGGAAATTTAAGTTGGTGCTGGCATTACTATTACTACTTACCTGTGAGGTCAGACTTAATGCCCAACTAAATAACATCGAGTTCAAACGTATCTCGATCAAAGAGGGTTTATCACAGAGTTCTGTAAATGCGATCTATCAGGATCATTATGGCTATCTCTGGTTTGGCACCAATGATGGTTTAAATCGATATGATGGTTACAAATTCGTGATATTCAAGAGCAATCCTCGACAAACAGACTCCTTGTCTAGTAATGCGATCACGGCAATCTATGAAGATCGTGCTGGACTGCTTTGGGTTGGCACAGGCACGAATGGCTTAAATCAATATAATCCTCGCCAAGGTACTTTCAAACATTATCTAAAGAGCGATGACTATCTGGAGCACACTGGTGTCAGCTATATCACTACAATCTATCAAGATAATCTGGGCATACTATGGGTCGGCACTTACGACGGATTGAGCCGGTTAGATCGAGCCAATGACCATTTCATTATCTTGCGCCATAATCCATCTGATGAGACTAGCATCAGTAGCAACCAAATTAACACCATCTTTCAAGATCGTAATGGTGTACTCTGGATAGGAACAGATAGAGGATTAAATAGGTATTCTTATAATCACCAAAACTTTGTTCGTTACCATTACAATCTCAACAATACTACTGGTTTAAGCAGCAATTTTATCACTGCAATTTATCAGGATAGCCGAGGCTATTTATGGGTTGGCACAGATAATGGCGGTCTGAGCAAGTATGACGAAAAAAATGACAGATTCATTAACCAACGTCTTGAGCCTGATAAGACCGAGATAGCAGGAGGGAAGCGTATTAATGCTATCTGTGAAGATCGATTTGGCCTGCTATGGATCGCAACCCTGAATGGGATAAAGATCTATGATCCACAGACGGAACGCTGTATAGTCTTGCACACTGATGCTAATTCTATAACTAGCCTAAGTAGCGATCGTGTCTATGCAATCTATCGAGATCGTGCCGATACACTCTGGTTTGGCACTGCCATAGGAATAAGCGAATATGATTTCTATGGTCATAGATTCACTGCTTATCGTATGGATACTACTGCCTCACGTTCTGCAACCAACAGTTACTTCTATAACATTTTAGAAGACAGCCGTGGTGAACTGTGGGTAGTCGGAAATAACCGTACTCTCAATAAATTTGATCCTATTAGTAAGACTATCAAACCCCAACTTGGCAAAGACTCGTTGTTGGAACCTTACTTGCGCAATCATCAAGTTATGTCGATTTGCCAAGATCGTGCCGGCGCGCTATGGTTTGCCACTTATAAAGGTGGCCTTTACAAGTATGACGCAAAACGGCAAGAGGTAATTACCTACCTTCCCAACACAAAAGTTCCAGGCAGTATTAGCAGCGATCTGATCACGATTGTCTATGAGGATCGCAATGGCTTGCTTTGGTTACCAACTGATAAAGGTTTGAACGTCTATGATCCTGTCACAGATAGTTTCTCTATAGAAGAGAT
>JBFLVQ010000256.1:0-11876 GCA_040758525.1 Acidobacteriota bacterium | reverse complement strand
AAACGGCGCTGCTAATAATAACATTAAAATAGCACATCTTATTTCAGGCATACGCAAGCGCCATTCTCGACGATAATCAATTAGCCCGCGTACTACTGCCCCCAAGGCCAGCAGACATGGCACTATTCCTGCACAAACAATTACTGCGGCAAAACCTAATAGAGTGGCATAACCGATGTTACCCATTGCGAAATCAGCCCAACTCAATTTCTCTTGAAACCGTGCTAAATAATTTCTAGGTGAATAGAAGCCATTGTAAAATTCGAGCGGATTATTATAGATAGCCCAGTTATGCCAGAGCCAATATAGTGGTCCAGTCACGGCTATTGCGCTCCACAACAATGCCATACGTAAACGATGTAGTAAGCCTCCGGAAGCAAGTAGGAAAATTATCAATACTCCTACAGGCATAATTGCCCAGGCTTCGTAACGTGTAAGGGTTGCTAACATCGCAGCTACTCCTGCCCAGGCCAATCTATTCACACGACCATTTTCCAACCACCTTAACAACATCCATACTGCATAAGCATAGGTAGCAAGAAATGGTAGTTCAGTCATTGGCGTAGCCTGCATATACAACACGCTAGGATTAAGTGCAAAGATCGTAGCTGCCAGCAGACCAGAGAGAATATCCTTACGACCTGTTTCTAGACCTCGTCGTAGAGCACCAAAACTTGCCCCAATCTCAAATATCAATAACACTGTGCAGACATAACAGAGCATAGAGACAATACCGCCAGCTAACCCGCTACGCCATAGTTTGTCATGCCAGACTAAAGGCAGCATAAGTAGGTGTGGTAGTGGTAACCAGGGTGAGCCTAATTGTACATACCTGGTCCAAATTGATGCGCTATCAAGATCAACCATCTTACGCGCAATGTTCAAATGCGCGATACCATCACCATATAGATTGATTGCGCCAATCTGGTAAAAATAGTATAGGCTGGCCATTCCTAACAGTAACGCTAGCAAGAGAACTGCTAAACGCGCGTTACGTAGTTGGTTTGATGATAATTGATCTATTGAAGAGGAGACTGCATTCACGGCAAGATAATAGATTAAAGACTTGCACTTTTACTTAAGATTCTGGTTTTTCCAGAGTAAATTCTTTTTGTAGGATCAGTTTACCTCGCCGCCGACGTCGTACCAACTCTCGCAAACGCCTACGTTGACGCACTTCTATTCGATCACGTACCTTACCATAGAACTTTCGGAAGTAGCCATACATTGAATAGAGCGACGAGAAAACAACAATCCAGAGCATTGCACGTCCTGCGCTGTAACAGAGCAACCGTAACGATTCTACACTCAATCTATTATTTTCAATAATCTGCAAGATGGTTGCCTGACTACTATAATAGGTATTGCCTTGCACTGGCGGCGCACCATCCACACTACCTAAAATAAGCAGGGTGATCGCAACCACCTGAGTGGTCATCTTTAGTTTGCCCATCTTCGATGCAGCAATAGTAAAACCTTCTGCTGCGGCAATAGCGCGTAGTCCTGAAACAGCAAACTCTCGCGCAATTATAATCACAACTGCCCAAGCAGGCGCCAGCCGATTCTCTACTAGAGAAATAAAGGCAGCAGAGATCAAAAGCTTATCAGCGATTGGATCTAGTAATGTGCCTAAGGTTGTTACTTGGCCACGACGGCGTGCTAAAAATCCATCCAACCAATCTGTAAAAGAGGCGGCAAGAAATAGACCAACGCCAAGAATCTGTTGTGGCACACCAAACCAATTCTCAGCAACCCGCGTCAGCAATACCACAACCAACAACGGGACGAAAAATATACGCGTGAATGTCAGTGTGTTCGGTAAATTCAAGCAATCCTGCCCACTCTGCTATTCCCGACCCTACCAATACGGGATTATCAGATTTAACTGGAAAAACTATGCGGGCACTCCAGCATTAGGCCTATTACCAAACAGTTTGCCTCAGAAGAAGATACCGCACCACCAAATTTTAACTTTTTTATTATTATTTACAATGGGTTGGTGCGGCGATCCTCTCCAGACAATAGAATCATATACGCATAGGCATTACTACATAACGGTAATCATATTCTGTCTCAGTCTTAGGACGTAATTGTGCTTGGCTCTGTACATCCTTGAACTCAAAATAGATTTCCGATGAATTAACGGAAAGCAGAAAGTCTAATAGATATTGTGAATTGAACCCTACATTAATCTCTGGTCCACCATATTCAACCGGTAAGATCTCACGTGCTTCACCGACCTCGCTATTTTGCGAAGTGAATTCTGCTTTGCCATCCTGTATCTTCAGTTTTATCCCATGGCTCTTCTCATCAGCCATTAACGCTACACGCCGGATTGCTGCAGCAATCCGTTCCGATTCAAATGTCATTGTATGATTGGTCTCTTTTGGCATCACCAACTCATAGTTTGGGAATTGACCAGAAAGTGTGCGTGAGATAAGTACACGTCCACCAAGTTGAAAGAAGAGATGATTATCATCACGCTCAAACATGACAGGAGCATTTTCGGCTTCACCAGCAATCTTTAGCAATTCAGCTAGTGTCTTTTTCGGTATTAGCATCTTAATCTCTTCTTTCAAGCCTTCTGCCAAGCTCTTGTGTTCAACGAAGGCAAGGCGATGCCCATCGGTAGCAATCATACGTCCAACACCCTTACTCAACAAAAATTGTGCGCCACTGAGGGCATAGCGCTGTGACTCTTCTTGAGTAATGGCAAAAATAGTATGTTCGATAAAGTAGCGCAAGACCTCTGATGAGAGTGAGACTTTCGCTGTCTTAACCTCCGGCACAGCAGGAAAATTCTCCTCCGGCTGACCTACAATGCGAAAACGAGAACGCTCACATTGTAATACTGCCCAAGATTGATCGTCCTTCTTCAGGTGTATATCGGCCTCAGGCAGACTGCGCACAATATCAAAGAGTTTGCGCGCATGCACAAGCATTGTGCCGGATTGCTTGATCTCCGCCTCGCACTGACAGCGAATCGAAACATCCAAGTCGGTGGCGACGATCTCTATTCCCTCACCCTTCGACTTGATGAGGATGTTTTGCAGCACCGGTATGGTGTTCTTTTTTTCGATAACGCCTTGTACGAATCCCAATTCTTTCTGAAGGGTGCTCTTTTTAACTGTAAATTCCACTACCGTTCTCCTGTTTCTATTTTCCTCACAAAATAAAAGATTTTGATCTACCCAGATCGCAACCTGATAAGCCACTGCTCGACGCTCTTCTGATCCTACTCTTTTAGATCTTCCAGAGGATCTCTCTAGTAGTAGTAGTAGTGGCTGTGGAAATGTGGAAAAAATATTTCAAATAGCTTGCAGTAAACAGTTTAAGACCACATTAAGGTTGTGCGATCAGTTGTTGATCACGGGTGTAAAAAAAGCCTTTATGTGGATCCTTGATCAGATCCAACTTACTTTCCACAGGGTCCAAAGTGGATCCACAATAGGTTTGTGTGGAAAAAAATAGTAAGTTCATTTTAATGATGAAATTAAACTGTTGATAACCCTGTGGAAATTATCTTCTGACTCGTAAAGCGCGGCGATCTTATTAACGCTATGCAAGACCGTAGTATGGTGCTTACCGCCAAACTCGCGGCCGATCTCAGGAAGGCTTGACTTAGTCAGTATCTTACACAGATACATTGCTACTTGGCGGGGCACAGCAATATTACGAGAATTATTCTTCGACTTAAGGTCACCAACTTTTAGATTATAGTGATTGGCTACTGCTTTCTGGATCGTTTCAATCGAGATTCCACGCTCGTCATCTTCAATGAAGTTACGTAATACTTCTTGGGCAAGCTCAATATCTATTGGATGCTTTTTTAGTGAGGAGTAGGCGACCAAGCGCACCAATGAGCCTTCTAGTTCACGTATATTCGATTTGATCTTGCTAGCAATAAAAAGCGCAACATTATCATCAAGATTGATCTTCTCCAACTCAGCCTTACGCTTAAGAATGGCTACCTTGGTTTCCAGATCAGGTGGCTGTATATCGGCAATCAGTCCCCATTCAAAACGGGAATGTAATCGCTCTTCTAATGTAGGGATCTCACGTGGTGGACAGTCAGATGAGATCACAATCTGTTTTTGTGCATCATAGAGAGCATTAAAAGTATGGAAGAACTCTTCTTGAGTGCGCTCTTTACCAGCCATAAACTGTATATCGTCAATTAGCAGCACATCAATTGAGCGGTACTTCTCTCGGAAGGTGAGCGTCTTGTCATAACGGATCGCGTTAATCAGTTCGTTCATAAACTTCTCTGAAGATAGATAGACTAACCGCTGATGTCGATTACGCGCCCGTATCATATGGCCAATCGCATGCATTAGATGTGTCTTGCCAAGTCCCACACCACCATAGATAAAGAGAGGATTATAGGTCTTTGCCGGTGCTTCTGCGACCGCTTGTGCGGCGGCATGGGCAAACTGATTGCAGGAGCCTACCACAAAGGTCTCAAATGAATACTTCTGATTGAGTTGGGCATCGATCGGTTCTATATCGACATAACGCGTTGAGGAAAACTCTTCTGTATCCTCGCTAGCAATATCCAAGTTGCTATAGTGTGACACCGATTGCACGCCAGCACCAACCGCGCCTACCGTCTGATGGGCTGCTAAATGTTCGCCCTGCTGATTAAATAGAAATGAGATTCGGTAGTTCTGTAAATGTAACTCTAGTAGTGACTCTTCTAATACATCAGAGTAATGCTCTAAGATCCAGTTCTTGAATACTTCATTGGGTGCTGTGACATATATTATGCTGTTTGTTGCAGTGGAGAATATCAGCGGTCGAAACCAGGTGTCGAAACTTTGATGATTGATCTTTCCCTTTACTACTGAGAGTACCGAATCCCAAAGATTAGCATTTTTAATATTTTCCATTTATAAATTCCCCACCGATAAAAAAAGCTTCCACTATTGCCCCTGCCGGTAATAAAAAAAAACGTATTTCTTGCACGTCCCAATGTATTGAATTTCAAGTATTAGAAGTTGTTTTCCACAGGATTTCCACAACTACTTTAAAGAATGAAGTGCTTTCTTGTTGGGGCATCAAATGATTTGTTTTCAGCAGGTTATCCTGTTGAAAATCTTCCCATAAACAGCCCGGAGATTAGCATAGAGCTTAGTATTTTGCAATGGAAATTCACAGATAAAATTGGAAAATTTCCTACGTGAAATTGAGATAATATACACTAATATATATATTAGTAAGATTACGATAGAACGATATAATCTGCGCGGTGAAGATTCCTTGCCTTTTCGCGAATCCGCGCGCTAGTATCACACTTTATTTCAAAGCTAATTATTATGGGAGTAGCGTTTTGACGAAGAGGGTCCTGATAATTGGGCTTGATGGTATGACCTTCAATTTCATAGATCCGCTAATCGCTGCCGGTCGCTTGCCAACAATTGCACGATTAATAGCGGAAGGAGTACGTAGTCCACTGGAGACAGTATTCCCACCTATTACCTCTGTTGCTTGGACCTCTTTTATTACCGGAAAAAATCCTGGTAAGCATGGAATATTAGAATTCATTCAGCGACGACATGGTCAAGCACGTGAGACGGCGGCAAATGCTGCTCAGCGTAGCGGCAAAGCATTATGGGATCTCTTCTCAGAAGCAGGTCGTCGCGTCATCATTACCAATTTTCCTATTACATATCCTCCCACACGTGTCAATGGTTGTATGATCTCTGATTTTATGACACCACGTGGCCGGCGTGATATTACCTATCCAGCAGAATTGCTCCATGATCTGGAATCCCGTTTTGGTCCTTACAAGCTATACATGACGGAGACTTATGCACGTGGCAATGTCCCAGCAGTATTAGCAGAGCTGTTTGAAGAGCTTGAATACAAATCAAAGATAAATTGCCATCTGATGCGTAATCAAGATTGGGATCTATTGGTTACACACATTTGGGGAACAGACCGTTGTCAGCATGAGTTATGGCATATTATTGATCCTTCTCATCCACGACATGATGCTGAAGAAGCGCAAACATTTCGTGAGCAGGTCTATGGCTATTGGGAAGCCGTGGATCGAGAAGTAGCACGTATGATCGAAGCCGCCGGTTCATCTACAGCCGTCTTGATCGCTTCCGATCATGGATTTGGTCCTGCACATAAATATTGTGCTTTTAATATCTGGTTGATGCAGGAAGGCTTCTTACAGCTAAAGCGTGATACCCTAACACGGCTGAAAAAATATATGTTTTTAGCTGGTATTACTCCTGAGCTAGCTTACAAGGTATCTCGCAGTCCACTCTTAAAGCGCGCTCGTCCCGCGCGTGGGGTTGGTACACAAAAATCGAAGTTAGGTCTGCTCAACCGCCTTTTCCTATCATTCAATGATGTTGACTGGTCACGCACAACAGCATTTTCCAAAGGAAATTATGGACAGATCTTTGTTAATCTCAAAGGACGCGAACCGCATGGTATTGTCGAAGCCGGTTGCCAATACGAGCAAATAAGGGATCAGATCATTGATCGATTACGCGGTCTCAAGGATCCACACACAGGCAAGCCGTTGATCGGTTCGATCTTTAAACGTGAAGAGATCTATACTGGTACGCATCTACCAGAAGCACCAGATATCTGTTTTCTCCCTGAAGATATGAGCTATGTTTCGTTAGGCAATATGGATTTCACGTCAAATCAATTTATTGTAGATGCTTTTGGAAACTCTGGTACACATAGGCTGCATGGAGTTTTAATTACACGTGCGCCGGAATTCAAAGTTGGCTGCCGCCTTACCAATGCGCATATTATTGATGTTGCGCCCACAATTCTACACTTAGCAAATATTCCTATACCTCAAGATATGGATGGACGTGTGCTGACAGAAATATTCCAGGCAGAGTTTTTACACACACGTGGGATACAATTTGGCGCTCCTGCCGAACGGGACAGAAATGTCGAGGCAGAATTTTCTGATGCAGAGAGTGAAGAGGTTCGCGAGCGTCTACGCGAACTCGGTTATATGGGCTGATGTTCATCAAACGATCGATCCATTATCTATCTGCCGGCCTTTGCGCTGGTCTCTTGCTAGCACTTGTCGAGGCTATAGACCGGCTTACAGTTCTTGCCAAACATTTCTCAGCTACTCAAGAAAAACTGCTATTCATTTGTACGCTCACCTTTATACCAGTTGCTAATATGGTATTGGGATTACTGCTAGCAGCACTCTTTAGCATAATCGATCGGCTCTTCTTACAACTACGTTCACATTGGCAAGTTGGCAAATCGCCTCTCTCTTGGTTTATACCGAATAGGGATAACAAGTTTCATTTCGCACTCGCACTGGCATTGCCAATAATGTTGGTGAGCATTTTAGCGCCTACGATCTTTACTAATGGTTTTCGTCTAATGCTTGTTGGGATCAGTGAGCGAATAACTAATATATCTCTGCTGGTAAAATATTCAACGCTATTTCTATGTGTAGGAATCTATTTTACTGCACTATTGCTTACCTGGGTTGATAGCGAGGGTTTTACAAAACTCTTTGTGAAGAGATGGTTTGCAACAGGCTTAGGTCTATTAGCAGCAATAGTAGCAATAGCATTCTATTGGATTGATGCACGAATTTTTGTTGGTCGTTATCTATATTCATTTCATCTACCACTCTCTGTGTGTGCTATTGCCGCCAGTTACGTTTTTGGCCATATCCTAACAAATTATCTTAAGCCTAGTCGTGCGATAGTGCTATTACTTGCCATTACCGTCCTTATTGGTACCATTACAGGGGGCTATTTCTTTGATCAACAACAAGCGCTAAAGGCACTCTTTTGGCGGCGTGGTGTAATTGCCAAAAAATATCTGGCGTTTGCACAAAACTTGCTAGATCTTGATCGTGATGGTTTCTCACCATTATTGAATGGTGGAGACTGCGATGATCGTAATCCTACCTGTAATATATTGGCGCATGAACTTCCCAACAATAGTCGCGATGAAAACTGTCTAGGCGGTGATCTAAAAGAGATTCCACCAGACTTTGCCGAGCTAAATCAATCACCATTACCAGAACAGCTAGCGAGAAATGTCATCTTTATAACTATCGATTGCTTACGAGCAGATCATCTAAGTTGTTATGGTTATCAGCGCAAACTTAGTCCCAATATAGATCGCTTTGCCGCTCGTGCGGTGCTCTTCGAGAATGCATTTTCACTTAGCACCAATACAGGACATAGTTTTTCTGGTATTGCACGTGCCAGTTATGGTGAGACAATATTTGATGATAACCTACCCACCATTGCTGAGATGTTTACTGCCAATGGACGTGTGACAGCAGCAATCACTAGTCCAAAAACAGATAAATGGCTTTGGAAACAGGGATGGGAAAGTTATAAGACAATCATGCTTAAAGGGTTGCAGACAATCGTCCACTCTCGCGGCGGCTATTGGGATTCACAGCGCTTGACCAATGAAACCATCACATTTCTGCGTGCACAACAGAATACGCCATTCTATCTTTGGGTTCATTACAATGATCTGCATGCCAAGAATGAAAAATATGCACGTCAAGGATCTAATAATTTTGGTAATAAACCGATCGATATCTATGATAGCAATATTGCCTATACAGATGAACAGCTAGGTCGCTTATTCGAATATTTAGAATCTTCTGGTCTGCTTGATACTACTATAGTAGCGATTAGTGCTGATCATGGTGAAGAGTTTGGTGAGCATGGCCAGGAGTTTCATAATGGTCGGCCTTATCGTGAACAGACTCATGTACCACTGATTTTATGGTATCCATCTGCTCAGCCTTTGCGTGTACAACAACCTGTCAGCACGATAGATTTAGGTCCAACCTTTCTACGCAATGTGGGAATATTGCCACCACGCGATTATATAGGTCTAGATCTTAGGCATACAATAAATGGCCTTACTGTTAATCGCAAAATCTTTTGCGAAACACCTCGTAATGTTCCACAAGGCGATTTCTTTGCTTGGGCAATTGTTGATGGTGATTGGCGACTAATCTACGATCAAATTGGTAATACATATGAACTCTATAATGAGGTCGTAGATCCAGATGGACGTTATAACCTTATCGACCAAGAGAAAGAACGCGCGCTACGATTAAGTACACAACTAGGCCAGTGGCTCGATTTGCAGTCTCAACATAAAGCTTACCGATTTTGGGCGAGGTTTTAGCATGTACCGCCAACATAATATCGCTGTGGTTGTTCCTGTTCATAACGAAGAGACACTCATCGCTAATACCATTCGCTCCATTCCAGATTTTGTCGATCTTATTGTCCTTGTCGATGATGGTAGTAGCGATAATACCTATTACACAATAGCCCAAAGCTATTATCCGAAAGTGCGTCTGATAAAGCACAGGAAGAATCGTGGAGTAGGGGCAGCAACGGTAAGTGGGTATAGAGCGGCAGCGGCTTGGGGAGCGGAGATCGTGGCAGTAATGGATGGTGATGGTCAAATGCATCCAGGAGATCTTAGCAATTTATTAGATGAGATCATTTTAAGAGGGGCAGATTACGCGAAAGGGAACCGATTTCTGCATCCAAGTATTGTCTATATGCCCAGGCTACGTTATCTTGGCAATCGCGTTTTAAGTCTATTGATGAGGCTGGCATTAGGAATAAAATTACCATTGGATGCGCAGTGTGGTTACAGTGCTATTACCAGCCGAGCCATTGCCATATTAGAACTAGAAAAACTCTATCCACGTTATGGCTTTCTCAATGAATTACTCTTCTGTCTAACTACCTTAAAGCTGAAGATCGCCAGCGTACCAGTACAAACAATCTATGGAGAAGAGATCTCAGGAATAAATCCATTTGTGACTGTACCAACAATCCTCTATCTGATCACTAATGGTTACTTAAGACGATTAATGGTTACTAACAGGGCGGCAAAGCAGATAAGCGAAGAGAGCCGCCCTGTAGAAGTCGAATATTATAGATAGCCTTTGGCAACCAACAGTTCAGCATTTAAAATCGTTGCCCCCGCGGCGCCGCGAATAGTGTTATGACCAAGCAGAGTAAATTTGAAATCCAAGATCGAATCTTCGCGTACACGACCAACCACAGTAGCCATACCACGTTCTAAATCACGATCCAGGCGGGGTTGTGGGCGATTCTGTTCTCGCTTAACTATTACAGGGCGTAATGGCGCACTATAGAGTTTGAGTTCTTGTGGTTCGCCTTGGAACTGTTCCATTGTTTCAATCAGGGTAGCGACTGAGACCTTCTGTTTAAGTTTTATTGCTATTGCTTCAGTATGACCATCGAAGACATTGACACGATGGCATTGTGCGCTGACACGAAAGTCAGCCGGTTTAACCGTACTGTCTGAGAACAGACCGAGAATCTTTTGTGGTTCAACTTCGACCTTCTTTTCCTCGCCATCAATGTAGGGAATTACATTATCGATAATATCAAGTGAAGCGACACCAGGATAACCTGCGCCGGAGAGTGCTTGCATAGTTGTTACAGAGACTGCCTCGACACCAAAAGCACGATGTAGTGGTGCGAGCGCAAGCACTAATGCCGTAGTAGTACAATTGGGATTAGTAACAATGAATCCCTTTTGCCATTCCCGGCGTACACGTTGAACATCGATCAGTTTTATGTGATCAGCATTGATCTCAGGCACGAGCAAGGGCACATCAGCAGCCATACGATGGTTTGATGAGTTACTGATCACAGGATAGCCAGCACGGGCAAACTCCTCTTCTATCCCACCAGCAATTGAAGAAGGCAGGCTAGAAAAGATCAGATCACAATCGAGTGGTGGCCGACAAGGCTGAACGATCATTGTATGCACCTGTTCAGGCATAGGCGTGGAGAGTTTCCAGGAACAGGCGTCTATGAAACACTGAGTTTCAGATCGATCCGAAGCGGCTAGTGCTGTGATCTCGAATTGTGGATGATTTTCCAGTAACTGAATAAAACGTTGTCCAACCAGACCGGTCGCACCCAAAATACCAACTCTCAATTTGCTCATAACAGTAATTGACTTCGGCAAGCTCTTTGGTTAGCGTTGCTCAATACTCCTTCCTTGCATATCTATGGTAAGAAGCTTTGCTTGTGCAAATACTCCTTGTTGGGCAAAAACATCTTGCAGTGTGACACTGATAGTATCAAAGTTTTCTGTCGCAAGCGCAAGTAGCGTTGGCCCAGAGCCGCTTAAGGTAACACCTATAAGACCAGGCAATCGTACTGTCAGCGCTTCTGAGAGGCCAGGCACAAGTGTGGCGCGATAGGGTTGGTGAAGTCTATCAGTAAGCGCTTCACATATCAGTTCAAGATCTCCTTCTGCTAATGCCGCCTGTAGTAGCAGTGCATGCTGTAGATTAAATACTGTATCAGCGCGTGTATAGGTAGATGGCAAGAGAGAACGTGCAGATTCTGTATCAAGAGGAAAGTCTGGAATGATCGCAATTGCATGCAATCTCTCTGGCCAAGCTTGTCTAATGGCAATGTAATTCTTGTTAATAGCAGCACAGGCAAGTGTGAACCCACCGCAACGAGCCGCGGCAAGGTTATCAGCATGGTTTTCAAAAGTAAGCGCATATTGGAAGAATTTTTCCATTGGCAGCTCACGACCAGTTATCGCCTCTACTATCGCAATCCCAGCAGTAATAGCGGCTGCGCTGCTGCCTAAGCCACGTGCCAGTGGTATATCATTATGGACGAGCATATGTAATCCAGGAAGCGTGACTTTCTCGGCGGTGGCAGTAGTATATGCTACACGTGCAATAAGATTACGTTCATCGGTAGGCAGTAAGGAGCTACCTTCACCAATAAGAGAGAGCTGCCAGCCATTATCGATTGGCCGTTCCTCTACTGTAACACGTAGGTAAAGTTGCAGAGCAAGACCAAAACAGTCAAACCCTG
>JBFLVQ010000255.1:0-11879 GCA_040758525.1 Acidobacteriota bacterium | reverse complement strand
AGAAATAATCACCAGCTATATCTTGTGCCGCGGTGAATTATAGCACCAAGGAGTTGTATACGCAATGGCAACCTCGCCGAACTGCGAAAAAAAGTGGTCTCTGAAGCGCTTTCGAGCGCAGATATAGATCTGATAAACTGAAAACACAACCGTAAAAAGAAGCACAACAGAGGAGGGAGTATGGCCAGCGATAACGTGAAACAGCAATCGGCAGCGTTTCAGCCTTTTATCGGTCCAGACAAGGTATTGCCAGAGCTGACCTTCAAAGCACTAATTCTTGGTACAGTATTGGGCATTATCTTTGGTGCATCATCAGTGTTCTTAGCACTCAAGGTTGGTCTTACTGTAAGCGCGTCGATTCCCGTAGCAGTACTTTCCATTACACTGTTTCGCGCTTTTGGGCGGTCATCAATACTAGAAAACAACATTGTGCAGACAACCGGATCAGCAGGTGAATCGATCGCTGCTGGTGTGGCATTCACAATGCCAGCGCTATTGATTCTTGGCTATGATCTACCTATGTGGCACATCTCGACAATTGCGCTGGCTGGTGGCGTACTTGGTATTCTAATGATGATTCCATTACGTCGCGCATTGATCGTTAAGGAGCATGGCAATCTGGTCTATCCTGAAGGTACGGCTTGTGCTGAAGTGTTGATTGTAGGCGAGCGCGGAGGTTTACAAGCCAAGACGGTCTTTACCGGTTTTGGTTTAGGAGTGCTCTACAAATTTCTTAACTCAGGTCTACATATCTGGTATGAATTTCCTGAATATGTACTCTCATTCTACCGTGGCCTTACCGAAACAACACGACGTATCGCAATCATCTCGGCAGAGATCTCACCAGAGTTATTAGGTGTAGGTTATATTATCGGCCCGCGTATAGCTGCGATTATGCTAGCGGGTGGAGCGCTCTCATACCTAGTCTTTATTCCTGCTATTAAACTTTTTGGTGACGGTCTTACCTCTGCTATGTATCCCGCTACCACTTTGATCTCACAGATGAGCCCTGATGATGTACGCAGCCGTTATATCTTCTACATAGGTGTGGGAGCAGTGGCAGCAGGTGGCATTATCAGCCTAATGCGCGCTTTACCAACAATTGCTAATGCTTTTAAGTCAAGCTTGAGTGATCTACGTGCGATTGCCAAAGGCGCACAGAACTCATTATTACGCACAGAGCGTGATATGCCAATTACTGTTGTGGTCTATGGATCATTAGCGCTGGTACTGGCGATCTGGCTTATCCCACAATTACAGATCAGTCTAATTGGCGCACTTATGGTAGTGATCTTTGGCTTCTTTTTCGCTACCGTCTCTTCGCGTATTACCGGCGAGATCGGCTCCTCTTCCAATCCTATTTCGGGAATGACAGTAGCAACATTGTTAATGACTTGTCTGATCTTTGTTGTGCTTGGTCAGACTGGACCAGAGATGCGTGCTATTGCACTCTCAATCGGCGCAATCGTTTGTATCTGTGCTTCTAACGCTGGCACAACTTCACAAGATCTTAAGACGGGTTTTCTCGTAGGTGGTACACCACGCAATATGCAGATTGGTATAATGGTTGGCACCATCACTTCAGGCGTAGTAGTAGGCGCTACACTACTCTTTCTCAATAATTCTTACACTACTATTGTTCCGGTCTACTTCCCCAACTATACAGCGCAACAATTCTCAGGCGAGACAGAGAAATCACCCAATGGCAAAGCACTACGTGTACATAGACTCTCTGTCGAGACCGAGGGCGTACCACCTGGTAAATATTTAGCCGATGACAAAGGGCAACTACTCTATGTCATAGATCCTGGTGTAGGTGGTAAAGAACCGAGCATTTATGCAGAAGCATCCTATTCTGGTGTTCATCTTACTCCCTCTGATGTAGTAGCACGCGGCAAAGATGGCAATCTTTATAAGCTCTATCGGCAGGAGACTGAGGGAGGGCCTGTGCCAGCCGGCAGCTACCTAGTCAACGATCAAGGTGAAGTGAAATATGTGCAGCAGAAAGCAGAGAAGATGCCTGCGCCTAAGCCACAAATTATGGCTCTGATCACAGATGGTATACTAACAGGAAAATTGCCTTGGGGACTTGTGCTATTGGGTGTCTTCACCTCGATTGTACTAGAACTATCCGGAGTAGCAGCATTGCCTTTTGCGGTTGGACTCTATCTGCCTTTCTCAGCATCTGCGCCGATCTTTGTCGGAGGGCTAGTGCGTTATCTAGTCGATCGTCGTGGTGGTGCCAAGACAGAAGCGGAATCTGAGACCTCTAGTGGGGTGCTCTTTAGCTCTGGACTGATTGCTGGCGGCTCGATCTGTGGTCTAGGATTGGCAGGGCTTACCGCACTCGAATATCACCAGAAGATCGATCTCAGCCATTATCTAGGAATATTAGCCAATCCTGAACATGGTATTGCGCATCTATTTGCCATCACAATGTTCACAATAATGGCGATAATACTTTTCCTAGTGGGGATAAAAGGAGAAAAAGAGACCTTATCCAAATAATAATGAGTGACAAGTAATATCTACTCTTTCACTTGTCACTCGTCATTAACAATTAGACACTGGGAATATAGGGATTGCCTTTGTTGATAGCAGGACGCGCTAATTGGCGTTCAGTCTTCTCGCTTTGGCATTTTGGGCACTGAATCTTCTCATCAGATTTGCGTACTAGTACCTCAAAGCGATGATTACATTCCTGACAAACATAATCGAATAGTGGCATAACTCTCCTCCTTAATTATTATATGATCTTCTAAAATTACTGGCCGCAGAGCTGATCGCTCTTACCGCCGGCTGGTCGCGCTAATTGGCGTTCAGTCTTCTCGCTTTGGCATTTTGGGCACTGAATCTTCTCATCAGATTTGCGTACTAGTACCTCAAAGCGATGATTACATTCCTGACAGACGTAATCGAATAGTGGCATAAGTCTACCTCCTAAATGATTGCGCGGTGGGATCTACGATAGTATCTTGGCAGCAGCCAGTCAATCAATTGAGAAGAATTTTTACTCAGCACAGTCATTATATTCCCAATGGCTAATTACTAGTATGAGCGTATTTGGCGCGAATCTTTACACAACGTGCCAGCTTATCAATAGTTTCTAGTATCTTCAATTTCAGATCTCGATCCAGGTTTTCTCGTTGTAGAAACTCCTCTACGATCTTAAGTGCCTCAGGGCTGTCTTGGCCGCTAATGAAAGCATCTAGCCACTCATTAATAAAGAAGATTTTACGGTGCTGTTTCAGATTTGGTAGCTCAGCCAGTGCAGGCTTCAAATAGGGTAGAGTTAGTTTTGCATGACGAATTGAATTGAATGTACGCAGGCTGTTCTCGATCCAATTCTCGGCTAGCGTGCTGTCATTAAGATAGCGCTGAAAGTATTCTGCTTTCACGGTTGCGTCGCCACGCGCTGCCACAGCAATAAAAGCGTAGCGTCGCCCATCATCACTAGGGTCGTTACGTATAGCGGCGGCTAACAGTGTGTTCGCCTCTGAATCGTCTTGGGCAAGTAGTAGAGTGATAATATCCCAGCGATCTTTTGGTTTGATCTTAATACCAGGTATTGCCAGTTGGCCTGTAAGGATCTGCTTAAGACGTTGTCGCCCTTCTGGTGTTGAGACGATTCCCTGAGCGCTACGGAAATAGGTTAGGCGCAAACCTTCGCTTGGCGAACCCATCATACGGTCAAAGAGCATCTCCTCTAATTTAGGGGCAAGTGTTGTCTGCTGCGTAGTAGAGAGATAACGTGTAAAAGCAAGCGAGACATTAGCCAAAATCAGTTGGACAGAGATAGGATCACGCTCATCAGGCAGCGTGCGGCAGGCTAGCTCAATATAACTTGTCGGTGCCAGCTCTGCATCTCGCACTGCATCCCATAATGCACCCCACAACAGGGTGCGTAGGAACTCGTCATGTATGGTAGGAAGCTGATCTTTTATGGTGCTGAGGCTATCTGTATCAAGCCGGAAACGTCCATAGCCATAATCTGAATAGTTGGCGAAGATATAATCAGGACGTGGTTTCCCAATAGCGGCAGCAACCTCGGTCTGTTTACCTTCCATTGTTACTGTGAGGATCTCAGGCGCGCGTCCAGCATAAGCGAGTAATAGTTGCACTTTCATAGGCCATACTTGAGCTTCGCCTAGAACATTATCCTGTTTAAGAGTTAGCCGCTCGATCCGATTACTAATATTCACTTGCCAATCAACTGCTACAGCAGCCAGTCCACGGCGCTTTACCCAGGCATCGGCCCACACGGTTAGTGATCGTTTTGCCGCTATTTCATAGGCATGAATCAGGTCTGACCATTCTGCATTAGCAAAGGCATGGCGCTTAAGAAAACTCTGTACGCCAGTCTGAAATACACCTGCACCCAGATAGAACTCTAGTTGCCGCAAGATCGAAGGCGCCTTTGTATAGACAATATTGCCATAAGCCGACTTTGCATCTTTAAGGTTAGGAATCTCTTGAAAAATAGGGGTTGTACCGGTTGTGCTATCAGTCAGGTAGGCTCTAGGCTTGTTCCTTTGATAAAAGGTCTTCCATACGCCATATTGTGGCAGTACTCTCTCCATTGCGCGATAGGCCATGAAAGTGGCAAATCCCTCCTTCAGCCATAGGTCGTCGAACCAGCGCATTGTCACTAGATCACCAAACCATTGGTGAGCGGCTTCGTGTAGTATCAGTTCTGCGCGTGTGATCAGATCACTTGGTGTAGGATCAGTGGGAAAAAGTAGGCGATCTTCACGGAAAAAGCTTGCCCCTGCATGCTCCATCCCGCCATAAGCAAATTCCGGCAATATCACCATATCGTATTTGGTGAATGGGTAGGCATAGTCAAAATACTCAGCCAATACCCGTACTCCTTCACGATTAATACGCGCTAGCTCATCAAGCTCGGCACGTGCGTGCACAGCTTTAGAACTACGTGCGAATATGCGCATAGATAGCGCATCGTTCTTTACCGGCAATTCGACAAAGGGGCCAGCAGCAAAAGCAAAAAGGTAGCTGCTGATCGGTTTCGTCTCTTGAAAACGCAACTGTTTAAAGCCTGGCTGTATGTCTGACTGCATCTTCTCAATCGGGGTATTGGTAACTACCTGCCAAGACTTTGGCACGATCGTTTCCAATGTAAAGCCTGCCTTGAGATCTGGCTGATCAAAACAAGGGAAAGCCATATGCGCATCGCTAGGTACAAACAGTGTATAAAGGTATTCAGATTGATCATCCTGATCCAGGTAGCGGGTAATAGCGGCGCCGGCTTTACGTGCAGGACTTTCAAAATTAATTATTAGCTGGTTTTCACCTGTGCGTAGAGCGCCTACAGGTATAACAATATGGCCATTAACCTGACGATAATTGGTAAACGGCTGACCATTAACATGTAGCTCACGCACCTTACCATTAATATTTGCTGCTGTATCGCCTATTCCTTTGAAATCGAGTACCAACGGTTCACGTAGTGCGGTTACGGTCAAAGTAATTTCGGCCTCTCCAGCCAGCTCTTCGGCGCCTGGCCGTAATGTGAAGGAGACACGATAATGTATGTTGCGGTAAAGCTCAGCGCGTGAACGTGCCAATTCACGCGAAATCCCTAGACCAGGATCTTCCTGGCGCAGATCTTCCTTGCCGTAACCCGGCTCGACCGCAAACACGATCATAACAACCACCAAACACAAGATTTTCTGGATTTTCATAGCTGCTATTTTAAGCTATGAGCGGCGCGACGTCACGATTTTGATGATAATCAGTGCTAATAATAGTAGGTTGCTCCAACCAAACCAGTTTCCTAGAGTGCTATAGAGTGTACGGCCGGGTCCTGGCGAGACTTCACTGACCAACAATGCTTCCGGAGTTCGCGAACTGATCTCTTCAGCAAGCAGCCGACCATAATGATCACTTACAGTCAGAAGTCCTTCTTGTGCGGAGCGCGCTACGGCAAAGCCACCCTCAACACCACGTACGATGGCCATACGTGCATGCCACCTTGCATCACGAACGAAATCCCAGGCTGGCACTACCAGCAGACCAGCGCCAGCCTGTGTATATGCCCGCGTCCAGTCGGGAAAATCCATATCCTTACAGATCGCAACCCCACATACGGCAGCAGACATTGAGAAAAGCCCAGGTTTAAGGCCAACTTGATACCTACTCTCCCAGCCAGGGACAAGGTGTACTTTGTCATACTCGACCACTACCTTGCCATCTGGCGAAAAGACTAGGGCAGTATTGCGCCGTGCGCTTGTCTCAATCTGATTAAGACCTGCGACAACAGTTACCTTATTGCTACGCGCAGCTTCACCAAGGATTCGTAAAACATCGCCTGCATAACTAGGTGTTACACCAACGAACTTCTCTGGCAGCACCACCACTTGAGCGCCACGCTTAGCTAGTTCAGCAATTCGATGAGCATAGGCCTCGACCACAGGAAGCGCTTCTTGAGGCTGCTCAGTGCGAAAATATTGGATTGTTTCATCAGTGGCAGCAAGCCCTACACGTACTGCAGGCTGTGATGTAGATTGAGAGAGACGCACCCAGCCATATACTAATGTCAACAGCCCAATGGCAAGACAGAGCGCCAAAGCTGGTATGGCTCGTTGTTTCTCAGCGCGAAAGTGCCAGGCAACAGCAAGACCAGATGGAATCAGCAGCAAGACAAAGGTAATACCCCAAAGCCCTGTAAGTGAGGCGATTTGAAGAAGCGGCAGCACATCTGTCTGTGTATAGGCTAGACTGCCAGCCGTTCCATGTGGAGAAAAGATTGATAATAGCCATTCATAAGAAGTCCAAATCGCTGGCAAGGCAAAGATACTGAGCCAAGGTTCTAGTCGTAACACAGCCTGTCTAGTAACCAGTACAGCTAAGCTAAAGATAATGGCAGGAAGAAGCAGTGTAATAATAACTACTACGATTGGTAATAATGATAGTAGATAAGTGAGCTGATTTAAGCTACCTAATAGACAGGCGAGGAAACTGATTATTGCTGCAGTTCGAGCCGAAGAATTGAAAGCTAAGATCAAAACTGGGATAGGAGCAATCCAGGCAAATGGCCAAAGTTCGCCGAGTCCTATTGAAACAAAGAATGCGGCAGCAGATATAAGAGTACCAATAATGATATTGAGCACACGTTCTTCTGAATTAGGTTTTTGCATAAATAGATTTCCTGGAATGGTATATCGTAAACTCGTGGAATAGTACGTTAGGCAGATTACTGAGGTTGCAACTAAGAAGGGTCAAAGGAGGATATCTCTCCCGTTGGAGTCTGCTTTTGATAAAGTTTCTCCATAAGGTGAGATATCCTAACTATCTGTTAACTAAAATGGCGAAGGTCGCGATTTACTCAATCAGGTCTAGTTACTGATTACAATTAACATCTACACTACTGAGGTGGACTGTTGCCAGTTTGGGAAAACCAGTAGCCGCAGTGCGAATCAGTTGAGCTTCAAGATAGTAAGCTTTATGAGTAAAATCGAAACTAAAACCAGCATCATCACAAGGCTCAGTTGATTGGGTCTGAAGCGATCCCGATGATCCAAAGTCGTTGCTATCAAAACAGAGAACCTGGGTCAGTTGTGGAGTAGTAAAATCATATTCCCAAAGGCAAACACGGACTTGCGCATTAGCTCCATTGTCTTGATATCGTACGGTCATTTTGGGAAAGCCGGTAACCAAAAGACCATCAACAGCGACTACATTATAGCGAATAATGGCTGTAGTAGAGGCTGGCGCAGTATTGCTTAATGCGGCTATTCCACCACCCAGCAATGAGACATTACTAACATCATCATCATTGACAGTGCCAGCAGAACCGACTGTCGTCCATGATTTATTACTCTGAGCTAGCGAGCTATTGCTAAAAGCGACTAAAAGAGTCAGTATCAAACACAGTCCTTGACGAAATAATATTTGATTAATTGTCATTTTCTTCATATACACACTTTCCTTTCAAGATCGATCAGGTTTCTCCGTTCTTTAGTGAGCCGGCGAGTTAATCTATTTAGGTAACAACTAGAGTGAGAATAATTGCTAGATAAAAATCTATCCGATGGCTTTTAGTGGAGAAAAAACCACGGTCAAAAATATCGATATCGAGTAAGCGGAAATTATTATGCTAATCTGCACAAAGATTTCGCGTAAATATAGTTGTAAAAGAGTGAGATTGCCTGCACAATTGCAGTAGGGTGGATTGATATAATGAGAGATCGGTCTATTAATATGTCATCATTGATTTTGGAAGATATTATCAAATGGGTTTACCAAACCAGTTATTTTATTCTGGCAGATAAAGAGAAAGCCATTGCCGTAGCCATGCAGGTTGCGCCAAAGTTTAAGACTTTTGCCACCAAACAGAAAAAGCGAGAATATAAGAGATACGAAGGAGGAGCTTCGAAAAAAATCTCTTTGGATACTGTGCAAATGATTCAGTATCTGACCTATTGCTCTACAGATTGTTATGAGAAGATGCAAGAGACCTCCGCCTATAATAACCCGCTAGAGTCTAACCTCACCAGCACAGATATGGTTATTCGCTACATCAAGCAACTGATTATGATTTATATGGAAAGCAACTCCTTCTACTCCATAGTTGGACAAAGTTGTGTGTTGTTTAATTTTGATACAAGTATAGTAATGAGGTTTTACGAAGTACTGGTTCAATGTTCTGATAAATTACTTGATACTAAGAGTGATTATAGTGTGCGAGATGCTAAGAGAAAGATCAAAGAGAAACTGGAAAAGAGATTCAAACAATATATTACTAGTGATATAGGTAAGCGTGGAGAAAAATATTTTGAGTCAATGGAGCAGACCTCCGATCATTTTGGATTGGTTAAAAAATGTCTACATAAATTGAAACCTATCGTCTATTTAGATGGCAAGCCAGATGACTGGTGTTTGCCAGCTAGGTTTAACCCTATTGATTACAACATTGAAACACTAAATAGTGATATAGATGATATAATTAGTAGTGAAGAGAATTTTATCGAGATCCGTAGGCTTCATGTAGCGATTCATCCATGCTGTTTTGCTCGTCTAGTAAGAGCTTTTAACCATTCTTATTCGCGACAACATTTGAAACTACCTTCCTTCAAAATAGGGACGAAAAATATGACTAAGATAGGTCCTGATATTGATCGTAATGATCCACCAATGCTGACACCGACGGACAAGGAATTAATTTTGTCTGAGTTTGAAAGAGAGAGCCTACGTCGAAGACGAGCATTTACTGTTAAACTATTGGTGCTTGTTGATAGCAGAGAGATTGATGTTTGGGATTTATCTGAAAAGAGATTGCTAGAGATTACTGTTGCAGAAGATGCTAGAGTTTTAGAAATAATTGCACGTGGTGAAGAAGATGATTTCTCACTGGCAACAAATCTTCTTCAGATCGATGAAGATTCTGAAACAACCAATGTAGTATTGGAGGCAGGGCAAGTACTTGCTTTTACAACTGAAAAAATAGTAGATCCTGAATCTGGTGAAGAGAGACTGAGAGTTACAATAACTTACCAAGAGACAGCACTATTTAGAATTATTGCTCTCTATCTACAGCAACTATTTAGACCACAAAGCGCATCTCTTCTTGATAGATTATTATCACCCAGAGGACTGGCAACAGTAACAGCTACATTAGCAACACTAATTTTTGTATCAACCATAATAGTATTTACCATTAATAGATCAGCTAACGAAATGGAGTTTAAGCCAGAGTCGATTGTTAATAATGGTAGCCAACAACCTAGCGCTAATGGATCAGATAATTTAATAGTAAAGAATGTAGAGCCTAAGATAGCACCAACAGAGCACAAAAGTAGATCAGGAGATAATCAGGACAATATTACTAAGGCAGGTAAATTTAGAGGTGGAGAGACAACGATATATTTACGCACTTTAGCAGAGCCATCTCCTTTAGAAGAGGAGCTGCTCAATAAGGTTAGAGAAAAGATAGAAAAGAGTAACAAGTTATCGATAGCTTTTGAGCAAGGTGTAGCAGAAGAGATTTTAGAGATCAGGATTAGAGAGAATGAAGATAATAGGAAGATAGAATTACGACTGCTTGATCAAGATAATACACTATTGTGGAGTAAGGAACTGATAAAGAGTAGTGAAGATACAACGGTGAATTTAGCTAGCACAATTGTAGCTATGCTAGAACAACACAAAGTAATAGATAAAAAGTAGACAGTTGTTAGAAACTCTTTATTTATAAGTTATATGGAGAATAAATAAGAGATGTATAGCCTAAGCATGACTTTATTGCGAGTAATAGTGAGACTGTCACTATTTATCATCTGTTGTTTATACTGTTTGTTTCCAAGCACTGTTTTCATGCAATCTGATGATAGAAAAGAGATAGACTCTCTAGTAGATAGTTTCTTCCTGGTATACCAAAGAAAAGATATTGATGGATTAATGGCGCTATTTAGTAAGAACTCACCAGAGATATCTAAAATTCAGCAAGATTTTGCTATTAAAACTTTTCTACCAAAAGAGGTAACCATTGGTAAGATAGACATAGCAGGAGATAAAGCAAAAGTCAGACTTGTGATAAAGATGCAGGTAGTAAGCTCACAAGTTGCTAATGGTAATAGCCTAAGTGACAAGATAAATCGAACATTAGCGCTTGTTAAAGAGAATGGAAGCTGGAGAATATCAGCTTATCTTATTAGCGAAAGTGAATTAGCGGCTGCGCTTATTAATGCAGGAACAGAGCAACAACAACGGGAAATATTGGCAGCAGAGCAAGAGTTGGTGACCAAAGAGTTAGGCGAAGTATTAATGGCTGAAGGTAAAAAATTTCTTCTCAAAGATAATGTAAAAGCCCTGCCAATTTACCAAATAGCTCGTATCGTCGCGGAGCAGACTCAAGATAGGTTAACGGTTGCCAAAGCATTAAACAATATTGGCATGATCTATAAAACCCAAAATGACAATATTCAGGCGCTCGAGTGTTTCCATGAAAGTTTGGGAATTAGAGAGAATTTGAATGACAAGGTAGGAGTAGGGAAGGTCCTCTCGAATATGGCAGATGTTTATCAAGCTCAAGGCAATTATAAACAGGCGTTAGAATATTTTGATAGGTCTAGGAAAATTGCCGAGGAACTTAATGATAAGGTATCAGTTGCCCGCATATTAAACAACATAGGTACTATTTATCAGCAGAAAGGCGACTATCGACAGGCACTAAAATATTTCCATAATAGTCTGGAAATTAGAGAGAAGATCAGTGATCAGATGGGAGTTGGGTTGGTACTGAACAACATAGGTATTATCTATTCATCTCAAAGCAACTACCAACAAGCACTCGAGTATCTCAATAAAAGCCTAAAGATCTCAGAAGAACTTAATGATAAGTTAGGAGCTGCCCAAGTATTAAACAATATAGGCATTGTTTATCAATATCAGCGCGATTATCGACAAGCACTGGAGGCTTATAATAAGAGCCTGAAAATCAAGCAAGAAGCAGATGATAAGATAGGAATTATGTTGGGACTGAACAATCTAGGAAGTGCATATCAGGCTCAAGGTGATTACCAAGGAGCATTGAAGTGTTACAACGAAAGTTTAAAGTTGACAGCAGAATTAGGTGCTAAGGTACCATCTTTCTATAGAATAGATGGCAATGTGATAAGTAGTATTGGTGAGATATATAGACTACAAAAAAACTATCCCAAAGCAGTGGAAATGGCAAAACGGGCTGCTGAGATTGGAGCCTCAACAACCGACCCCGATCTTTTCTGGAAAAGTCTTTTAGACCTTGGTATCGCCTATCGTGAACTGAATCAACTTGAAGAAGCAAGCCACTATTTTTATCTGGCTATTGATGCTATTGAAGTAGGGCGTTACGAGGTGGCAGGAGGTCAGCAGGATCAGCA
>JBFLVQ010000254.1:0-11910 GCA_040758525.1 Acidobacteriota bacterium | reverse complement strand
AAGGCACGCGGACCTCCTGTACCAAACACACTGTTGACTCTTGTGCTTGGTTGGCCAAAGTCCGGTGAAGTGATGTCTTGCGAGAATCCTGCATAGTTGGCAATGTTGAAGAGATTGAACACTTCCATAATCGGTGTCACTTGTACTCTGCCATCAGGGCCAAACTTGAAGGTTCTGCTTACTCTGACATCTTGCGAAATCAGTGAATCGCCAAATCTTGGCAAGCGACCAGTACGTCTGGTTCTGGCTGGGTCGTTAAGCGCCAAGATTCGCGGTATCACCTGTCCTTGTGGGTCGGTCTTACCAGCAAACTGACTATTGAAGGCATCGATCAACTGTTGTAGCTCTCCTCGGCCCATTCCCCGATTGAGTTGTCCAAACTTCAATCCTGGTAGAATGTCGCCGAATGTGCCATCACCATTGAAGTCGTTGTTGCCAACAAGAGCATTGAATGGTGGTCCACCCTGTATCGTCGAGATTAGTCCTACTTCTATGCCATAGGGCGCTTCTACTGTGCCGCTGAAGACAAACCTATGGGTGCGGTCTCCACCTACTGGTCCAAATGCCTCAAACAGATTATCGAGGTTGACGGCATCATCTCCACCGATTCCTGATGAGTCTGAGGTGATTCCTTCCAAGCGTGAGAGCGCATAAGAAGCAGTGAACAGATACTTGTTTGAGAAACGCTTGTCTAACTTGATAAACAGCGCTTTGTACTTGGAGATACCACTTGATGTGTTGAGTGTCACATCTGCCAGATTGGGGTCGATTGGTCCAGTTCTCATATCCTGTGAACGGTTGGCATCATAGCTGAATAGTTCTCCTACCGTGAATCGATAGTTGAAGTCTACTGATAACACCATATTGCCTGCCAACTGTCGCTGGAATCCTATCTGATAGAACTGTGTATAGGGTATGCGTAGGTCGGAATCTAGTATTGAGCCAAAGCCATTGGCATCTATGTTGGTGACATTGGGGTCTAGGTTAGACTGTAGCTGTGCTATCTGCGCCAAGATGCGCTGACGTGCCGCTGCTACCAGCGGCAGTGCTTGTGCCAGCGTGGGGGCTTTGTTGATATCAAGGAATCTGATACCAGTCTGCAAACTGCCAAAGCCCAAGTAGCCAATACCGGCTGGTCCTAGGTCACTACGCTCAAATAGTCTCAGGTTGTCGATGATTGTGTCATAAGCAATCTGGTAACCTCCACGTATCACAGTCTTGCCATCCCCTTGCAGGTCATAGGCAAAACCAAAGCGTGGAGAAACATTGTTCTTGTCCTTGCGAGTTGCTGATAGATTGCCCATTAACAGCTTAGAGAGTGCCTTCGACTTGGGCAGGTCGTGATTGGCCAGGTTATTGTCATATCGATAGGCTAAACCAAAGTTCAAGGTCAGCTTCTTTGACACTTTCCAGGTGTCATTGCCATAAAACTGAATACGATCATTGATCGTGCGATTGCCTGGTGTGAAGATCGGCAGGCTCGGGTCTCCTGCTCCTATGCTGCCTACTTGCACCGGCAACTGTAGTACATCATTGAAGCTGTTCACTGTGAAGTTGGCAGGCAAGCGTCCGGCTGCAATCGACTCATCCGGTCCATAGAGGGTGAGTAGGAAGGGCTGGAAGAAAGCAAACAACCCATCGATATTGGTACGCTCATAGTTGAAGCCAAATCTGACATTGTGCTTGCTAAAGCTGACATTCACATCATCGCTCAACTGGTAGCGTCGCTGTAGTGTTGCCTGTGGCACAATTCGGTTGATACCAGTGCGAAACTGGGTCTGTCGTACTCTGATCTCTCCTAAGGTTGCTTCCAATCCTGTCCCTAGTCCTGGTGCACCTATGACATTCTTGAAAAATTGATAGGAGGCGCGGAAGTTGTTCACTATCCGCGGCGTGAGCAGCGTGTTGAGCGATACTGCATACTGATTGGCAATATTGAATGGTGCTTGATAGTTGGCCGGCTGTGACCCTGGTGTGCCAAATGGTCCTACACCATTGTTGTCTTCGTGTGAATATCTTAGGTTGAGCGAGTTCTTGCTATCAATCTTGAAGTCGGCTCGGCTGGTGAATAGATTCTGATCAAAAAATGTGTTGGCAAATCCATCCAGGGCTCGGAATCTGACATTGCCGGTGTTAATAAGGGCAGCATCATCCTGATTAGTTCCTTCATAAGAAAGGAAGAAGAAAGCTCGGTCCTTCAGGATTGGTCCACCAAATGTCCCGCCATACTGCTGACGATCAAATTGGGGGTCTACCTTAGCTCCTCCTACAATCGTCGGCGCTAATGATGGCAAAGCCGATATCTCATTGTCTCGTAAAAAGAAGAAGGCTGAACCATGAAACTCATTAGTACCACTCTTGGTCACCACATTGACTGAACCGCTGCCGCTTGCTCCAGTGGCAATATCAAAGTTCGATGTCGCCACCTGAAACTCTTGAATGGCATCCTGAGAGAAGTTCTGTGTGGTAGTACCAACAACATTGTCCACTACCGATGCCCCATCCACGGTAATCTGAGCACCTCGACCGGTCTGTGCTCCAAAGGCAATACCTCGATAGTTGGCCTTGGTTGGGTCAAAGTTAGCCCCATCTACGGTTGCAACTCCTGGCTCTAATGCTGCTAAATCCAGAAAGTTGCGGCCATTAAGCGGTAACGTGTTGATCTGTTTGACAGTAATAATACCACTGACAACATTGTCTGAAGGGTTGATCTGAGGAGTTGATTCTGTGGTTACCTCAACCACATCGGTAATTCCACCGGCCTCTAGGGTAGCCGTCAGCGCGGTCCTAGAACCAACGTTAACAACAACATCGGTAAAGCTCTTAGCGCCGAAACCGCTGGCTTCTACCTTAACTTTATAATTGCCTGGTGGTAGGTTGGTGACTGTGAACAAGCCTTCCTCTCCGGTGGTTGCCGAACGGACCTGTCCTGTAGCGACATTCTCTATGGTAACGGTTGCGCCTGGAATGGTTGCACCGGTGGTGTCAACCACTTTGCCATTGATCTCGCCCAATGGTGATTGAGCGTTGACTGCACCGGTCAGGCCTACTACCAATGCCGCCATCAAGAGCAAAGCTCTAAAAAGAAATCTGTGCATACTATCCTCCCTACTAAAATTCTTTACAATAATCGATTATCTTTTAGAAGTTGCGAGGGGGTTATGGAGCGTCCCCTCCCTTGAACGACCTGTGCCTAAACGGAATTGCTAATGAAAGGTAACCCAGGAAAAACCGTAAATGGAATTAAGTGAGGATATTTCACATTGCTGTGCACATTGTGAATACTATCCTTCCAATGGAATGTTATGGCAATTTAGAATCTCTGCCATAAATCTATTTAAGAAATGAAAGATATCAAGTTTCACTCGCCCTGACAAGAAGTATTTAAAAGCTTACTACCCGGCTCGGCGCGCGACTGTATGTTCTAGCAAGCCCAATGCTAGATCTACTACCAAGGCAAGCAATGCAGCAGGAATTGCTCCTGCTAAGATCACTTGGTTATCAACCATAGAGACACCCCGAAAAATATACATTCCTAGCCCGCCGGCACCAATTGCAGCAGCAATTGTCGCTACTCCTACGGCAGTAACGGCAGCAACTCGCACACCTGCTAAAATCACACTAAAGGCGAGGGGTAGTTCAACTCGTAATAACAATTGTCCTTCTGTCATACCCATACCACGCCCTGCTTCACGAATGGCAGGATCAATATTGGCAATTCCTGTCACAGTGTTGCGAATAATTGGTAGCAAGGCATAGAGCACTAATGCAATGATCGCCGTACGCGCACCTATACCACCAATAAAAGGGAGTGGGATAAAGAAGCCAAAAAGCGCCAAACTAGGGATCGTCTGCACTACATTAGCAAAACCCAAGATAGGTTTATTAAGACGTGGCCAGCGTGTTAAAAGTATTCCTAATGGTACGCCGATAACAATCGCGATGCTTGTCGAGATACCTACCAGCACCAAATGCTCGGCAGTATACTGCAGCACTTCTGAGTAATTTTGGATCAGAAAATCGAGTGGGTAATCTCTCATTGTCAATATGCCTTTATGTTATTAATATCAACCAAAAATTAAAGTTAGGTATTATACTCATAGTTGCTTCCGCGCCTGCAGGCATTGTGCTAAACTTAGCCGGCAAATTCGCGCGCAACACCCATTTTTTGGTCTACACGAAAGCGTACCCTATGTCTGAGCCTATTATTACGGAAGATCCCCTGATAGGTCGTGTATTGGACGGAAAATATTCGCTTGAAGCCCGTCTAGGCGTAGGCGGAATGGCAACGGTCTATCTAGGAAAACGCACACACATAGGTGATCGTGTGGCAGTCAAAGTACTCAATACTGGTGCGCCACTAAGTGATATTGACCTACAACGTTTTGAGCTGGAAGCTCGTTCTGCAGCCAAGATCAAGCATCCCAATATTGTCTCAATCTTCGATTTTGGTACTACTTCAGACGGCTTGATGTACCTGGTAATGGAGCTACTGGAAGGCTCCTCATTGGAAAAAGAGCTGGAAGAGAAGACCTTTCTTAGTATCGAACGAACCCTGGAATTGATCCAACCGGTCTGTGAAGCCGTCAATGCTGCTCATGTGGAAGGGCTGATACATAGAGATCTAAAACCTTCTAATATATTGTTACATCATTTGAAAGATGGCTCTGAGATCGTCAAGGTAGTCGATTTTGGTGTAGCTAAGCTTACCAATGTAAATGACACTGCTTACAAGGGACGACTTACCAAGACCGGCTATCTGATTGGTACTCCACATTATATGTCTCCTGAACAGATTCGTGAGCAGGAGATTACATTACAATCGGATATCTACAGCTTAGGTGTGATCATCTATGAGATGCTTACAGGCTGTCTACCCTTCAATGCTGATAATGTTATTGACTTGTTACTTGCGCATTTAGAGAACATGCCCAAGCCTATGCGTGAATTGGCCCAACATATTCCTGTTGGTGTCGATGAAGCAGTATTGCGTGCGCTCTTAAAAGATCCTGCTAAGCGACAAGCATCTACCCGTGAACTCTTTCAGGATATCTATGCGGGCGTCTACAACGAGAAATCACGTGGCACTGGTGAATTGACTCCTTTGCGCCGTTCAATGGGTACAGGCGCGCTTACACCAGTGCCTCCTCGCAATACTCTGTCAAAGAACAAACGCGCTAATATGATGGTTTATGATACGCTCACTGGCCTCTATAATAGCGTCTTTATGAACCTGAGATTAGATAATGAGCTACAAGAATCGCGTAGCACCAGCGAACCTACTGCGATCTTGCTGATAGGATTGGACGCTCTTAAGAATATCAATCAGAAATATGGTTTTGTCACCGGGGATTGGGCGCTTAAAGAGTTTGGTAGTTGGCTTGAACAGCATATTGGAGAACGTGGCGTAGTAGGCCGCTATCGAGGTGACGAGTTCATTGTAGTACTGCCCAAAAATGATGGTAAAACAGCTCTGCAGCTAGGCCAAGAGTTGCTTGGCGAGATTGGCAATGGACTTAGTTTCACACCAGAAGATGGTAGTACTGCTATTCAGTTGACCGCATCGTTTGGAGTAGCACAATTCCCTGGTGATGGTGATAGCGCAGCAGAGTTGATCGAGCAGGCCAATTCTGGTCTACGCCAAGCAAAATCCTTAGGCGCTGGTCAGATCTACTGGCTTAAACAGGTGCAATCGCTTACTTCAATGTTACCTGTCTACTCATTTGATATCTTTGTTGGTCGTAAGGCAGAACTGGAGAAGCTCGACCGTGAATTTGAACGTGCGCTGATGGGGCAGGGTCGTGCAGTCTGTATTATTGGAGATACTGGTATTGGTAAGAAACGTTTGGCAGAAGAGTTCCGTCGCCGTCTGGCTGGTAAAGATGTGCTCTTTCTACAAGGTCGTTTCTATGAATCCAGTCAGGCCATTCCTTACAAGACCATCTATGACAGTCTACATTCCCACCTTGCCATACTGCTTGAGGAGCGTTCCTCACAGCTACGTGAAATGTTTGGCGTACTTGCTGAACGTGTAATGAAAGATTTTCAGGAAGGGGAAAGCTTCCGCTTCTTTACCTCCACTGTGCAGGCAGGCACTGAGCAAGAGAAATATATCATCTTTGATTATCTAGCAAAGCTCTTCCTAGGGCTAGCAAGGGAACGTCCATTAGTCTATTTCCTTGATGATATGCAGTGGGCTGACTCATTAAGCCTAGAGTTTCTCTCTTACCTTAACCATAATGCCAATCACAGCCGTTTAATGTTTATCGGTTGTGCCCGCACAGAAGGTCTGGGCGATAAGCATCAGTTACGTATATGGCTGCGCAATATGAGCCGCGCTGGCTGTGAAATTTTGCAACTACAGCCACTTTCCGAAATAGAGGTGGAGCAACTGGTAGAGGCTATCTTTGCACGTATTGTCATTCCTCCCGGCGCCCTTAAACTACTTTATCGCGATACTAAAGGTAATCCCTATTTTCTTGTCGAGATCATACGCTACTTAATTGATGAAGGGCGTATTACTTTTCGCGAAGGGGTATGGCGCTGTGATGAACTCGACAACATGACACTACCACGCTCGGTGATCGATGTGGTGGAGGCATCACTAGGACGGCTTGAGAGCGAAGTGCTAGATATATTCTCGAAAGCTGCGGTAATGGGTGATGAATTTAGTTTTGAGCTACTGCAGCGGGTTACTAAATTAGCTGAAGATGAACTACTCGATTATATTGATGCAGGGCTGAAGAGCCAGATTATCAAGGAACGCGATAGTAATGGCGCCGACGAGATCTATACCTTCTATCATGGTATGGTACAGAAGGTGCTTTATGGCCGACTTAATCGCCGCTTACGTCGCTCCTTGCATGCTCAAGTTGGTGAGGCAATTGAGAAGCTTAATCGCAATAACCTCAATCGTGTTGCCGGCGAGTTGGCCTACCATTTTCATGCTGCTGGTGACTATCAACGTAGTCTTAAGTACGCTATTGAAGCTGGCCTGCGCGCCTGGCGCGCACTGGCGATTGATGAGGCGCAAAAATTCTTTGCCTGGGGTGAGGAGGCAGCCGAGAAACTGGGCCTGATGCCTGGCGCGGAAGAGCCAGCAGAAGCTCCTGATCCAGCAGAGTTGAAACTGGTTGCTGATCTTACCCTCAACTATGGCCTGCTACTGGTCAATGTAGGTAAGCTTGAGCCGGCTGCTAAACAGCTAGAAGGCACACTGGAGTTGGCTGAAAGGCTACCTGATGAGATGTTACAGGCAAAAGCCTATAATGCATTGGCAGAGATGAGTGAGGCTGCCAGTCAATATCAGCAAGCAATCGATTACTGTAGACGTTCTCTAGCAATCGCGGAGCGACTCAACAACACTGCCACTAAAGCAATCTGCTATTGCTTGACCGGGATTGCCCATGAGCGTATGGGCGAATATGATGAGGCGCTTACCTCTTTCCGTAAGGCGCTTGAGTTTTGTAACCAATCGCCGGGAATGTCTGATGCATTCAGTATAGAGTTTCTCTCTTACAATGCCATCACCTATTCAGAACTAGCTCACACATTTATCAGTAAAGGCTGTTATCGAGATGCGGTTGGTTATGCTGAAGAGTCGCTGAAGATCTCTCAATCCTCTAGTGATCGACTGGGAGAAATGATTGCCCGCTCGATCATAGGCCAGATCTATGCCCATCAAGGAGATTATAAGAAAGCAACAGAGATGTACGAGAACTCGTTACGTATGGCGAGTCAGCTAAATCGTCGGCGTGGTCAGGCGATCGATCTCTTTAATATGGGTGAAGTACATCGTGTACAAGGACATTACCGTCAAGCCATAGATTGCTTGCAACGTTCGCTGGAGATTAGCCGTGAGGTTGGTGAGCGTAAATATGAAGCACTGGCACGACTCAGTTTAGGACTAATCTATAAATCATCTGACAGTCTTGATCAAGCTTTAGAAACGCTTAATCAGGCCCTCCAACAACAGCGGGATGTCTCCAATAAAAGCGCAGAAGTGGCTGCCCTGCTAGCGCTTGCCGAAGTCCATTATGGACGCCAAAACTATCAAGAAGCAGAATTCCTGACACAGCAAGCTAGCGAGCTTACCGAGAAGTTAGGTAATCCTACACTGATCTGGCGCACACGCCTGATGAGAGCACGTCTATTCCTAGTGACAGGAAAGCGTGATGAGGCATGTGAGGAGTTGCGCGCTAGTGTCTCGTCTATTGAATCTATGTGCGATCAACTCTCGCCAGATGTCGATAGACAGACTTTCCTGGCAGATAAACGAGAAGTATATAACCTGCTCAAAGACCTTATGGAAAGCGAAGCATAATCTACACCTACAAAAGCCATGGCATCCTATCAAGCACAACGACAAGCAGATCATTTTAAAAAGATTGCGCATGAATATTCCTATGTTCGACAGCATCTGTTGGTCACTAAGATCTACTACGAGTACTGGACTGCCAGCATGCTAAAGTATCTTAACCCTGCCGCTGAACTACGTGTACTCGATACAATGTGCGGTAGCGGTGAATTGTTGCATGATGCTCCAGCTAATAAATGGCATATCTTCTGTAATGATCTATCAATTGATATTCTACAGTGTGCTGACGCTAGTGATAATCACTTTACCTATGTCTGTGCAGATAGCTCGCAATTGCCTTTTGCGGAAAATAGTTTTGATGCTGTGTTGGTACGTGGTGGGCTACATCACTTTCCAGAATATGAGAAGTTGATCGGTGAGTTTTACCGTATACTAAAACCTGGTGGAATGTTTATATGTTCTGAGCCAACCGATGATTTCCCTTTCTATCGTCTCTTGCGTACGATACTCTACCGTTCAATGGATATGTTTGATGCCGAGACGGAACAGGCTCTCAAGACTTCAGAATTTCGTCACCATCTCAATTCGGTAGGATTTAAGTTGAAGGAACTAGCTCGGTTTGGTTTCCTAGGCTATTTAGTAATTGGACAGACAGATGTATTGAAGATCTTTCAGGCACTACGCTACATTCCTGGCAATCAGTATATTGCCAAGGGGCTAATCCTGATTGATCGTATTTGTGCACGCTTGCCACTAATTAACTGGTTTAGTCTGGCTTTTACTGCTTGTGCGGTAAAGTAGCAGGAGGCGAGCCCAACTCTGTCTGGACAATAATGCCAAACTGTGGTTTATTTTTCAGTTATGAATCTGAATCCGATACCTGTTGATGCACTTGCCGTGGGCGCACATCCCGATGATGTGGAATTGGTCGCAGCCGGCACCCTACTCAAGCTTGTTACCCTTGGTTATCAGACTGCGATACTCGATATGGCACGTGGTGAAATGGGTACACGTGGTAGTGCTGAGATACGTGCTGCCGAAGCCCAAGACGCGGCAAAAGAGTTACGCCTAACAGCACGTGAAAATCTCTCTCTACCTGATAGTCGTATTTGGTGCGACGATCACTCTCGTCTGATGATGGTACGTGCTTTACGTAAATTTCGCCCTAAAGTGGTCTTTACACATTATTGGGATGATCCACATCCCGATCATGCCCATACTGCCCAGATTGTCCGAGAGGCGATCTATTTGTCTGGACTAGCAAAATTTGATGTTGAGAGCGGACAAGCTCGTTACCGTCCTTCTGCAATTGCCCACTTTATGTTTCCCCGTACCGTAGCCCCAACTTTCGTAGTCGATATCACAGAACAGGCCGCTGCCAAGTCAGCAGCTATTCTCTGCTACAAGTCACAGCTTTACGACCCTAACAGCAAGGAACCAGAAACCAATATTAGCGCAAAAGGTTTCCTAGCTCGTGTCGAGGCGCGTCAACGCTTCTATGGCACGCTTATCAATGTCGAGCATGGTGAAGCATTTATCGTTAAGGAGGCGATCAATATCGCTGATCCTATACAGCTGTTAACCCGTCAGATGAACATGTATTCTTGACCCTGTAACAAAGAAAGAGTCAACTAGCAATGAGCTCTCAGCTTGAGAAAGCGTACGCCGTCGAGATGCATAATATTACCAAGCGATTTGGTACAGTATTGGCCAATGAAGGAGTGCATCTACGTGTACGACGTGGCTCTATCCACGCCATTATAGGCGAAAATGGCGCTGGCAAGAGCACCGCTATGAACATTCTTTATGGTTTTTATCAAGCTGATGAGGGAGAAATTCTTATCGATGGCCAGCCCCGCCAAATAGATTCCACCCACGATGCAATACGACTCGGCCTGGGTATGGTGCACCAACATTTCATGCTCGCCGGGCCACTCACTGTCACAGAGAATATCATATTAGGAAGCGAGCCGATCACAGCAGGAATGATCGATTACACACGTGCTAAAGAGAAGATCAAAGAACTTTCCCAACAGTACGGCCTGCGTATTAACCCTGATACACGTATAGATGAACTCTCTGTAGGTGAGGAACAACGTGTTGAAATCCTTAAGACGCTCTATCGTGGCGCACATATATTGATCTTGGACGAACCTACTGCCGTGCTTACACCCCAAGAGACAGATGAGTTCTTCCGCATTCTACGTGCGTTACGCGATCAAGGTAAGACAATTATCATTATTACCCACAAGCTTGCCGAAGTACTGGCGATCTCCGAAGCAGTTACGGTGATGCGCTTAGGCAAAGTGGTAGGCGAAGTTGAGACACGTAGTACTAATGCTGAGGAACTAGCCCGTTTGATGGTTGGCCGCGAAGTGTTATTACGTGTAGACAAGCACCAGTATGGTAAGGCAAATGTTACTCCCCGCCCTATCATTCGTGTAGAGAACCTCTCACTCAAGAAAAATGGTGGCTTAGCAGCGCTACGTGATATCTCTTTCGAAATCAGTGCTGGAGAGATCTTTGGTATTGCTGGTGTAGAAGGAAATGGCCAGACAGAACTGGTTGAGGTACTTACTGGATTGCGGCAACCCTCAAGTGGACAAATTATTCTTGATGGGGAGGAGATTACAGGATGTACACCAGGCCATGCCAAAGAGTTACATATTGCCCACATTCCGGAGGATCGTCATAAGCGCGGTCTCTTATTAGACTCCTCACTAGCCGAGAACTCTATCCTAGGACTGCAAAACAATAGCGCTTTGGTGGGTTGGCCATTACTCAACAACAAGCGTATAGAGACACATTCACGTAAGTTGATTGAAGATTTTGATGTGCGTCCGCCTGATCCTACCTTGTCTGCAAGGGGATTATCCGGAGGTAATCAGCAGAAATTGATTATTGCGCGTGAATTCTCACTGTCACCGAAATTCCTTATCGCTGCCCAACCTACCAGGGGTGTGGATATTGGCGCAATAGAGTTTATTTACAAGAAATTGCTGGAACTGAAAGTAAGCGGTGCCGCGATTTTACTGATCTCTGCCGAACTTGATGAAGTCCTCTCATTAAGCGATCGTGTCGCTGTCATATATGAAGGCCAATTTGTTGGTATTGTTGATCCTGATAAGATTTCCCAACAACAGATCGGGCTAATGATGACCGGTGGCAAGAAGGCCGAGATTAAATAAGAAGGATGGCATAACATTGTTAATTCAACCGACCTGCTTTAGCAATCTCTCCCAACAGCCTCCCCTATTTGGTAATTTTTCTGGGAGTAATTTCTCACTCTATACGTCTTATTATTCAGAAGTGTGTTATAACCCTAGCGTGAGTGTAAAGAAACGAGCGTATAAGTTGATAGAGGAGTTGTCGCTAGTTTGCCATACTAAAACTGCCCCTAAATAAACCCTACCACGACAAAAGTCTGTAATGTAATGGAAAAGACAAAAGATTTGACGATATATTAACAAGGAGTGCAAGAAGCGGATTTTTTCCGCAGCAAGAAGTGAAGATTGGAGTAAAATTCTATTTTGGACTGGTAAATCAATGCATCTAATGATGGCTTTTGCCGGTTTAAGTTAAAAGATCTTTAT
>JBFLVQ010000253.1:0-11922 GCA_040758525.1 Acidobacteriota bacterium | reverse complement strand
AAGATCAATGCATCACAGCATGTCTTCCTCTCCAGTACAACAATTGGCGGTAAGGTAGTAATAAGAATTGCATTACTATGCTTTCGTACACATCGTGAAGATGTAGAGGCAACAATATCAGCAATTCGTACCGCAATTCTTTCACTGACAGATTGAGCTGATTTTCGGATTGTGGATCTACAGAGAGATCCACAATCCAAAATTTGAGATGGTTAGAGCGGACAAGTAGTCATATCGATCTTAGCTGGTTTAACGCCCCAGATCTCATCGGCATACTCTTGAATTGTACGATCGCTGGAGAATTTCCCCATACTAGCAACATTGAGAATGGAATGGCGTGTCCATTTCTTCTGATCTAAGTAGGCAGCGCTGACACGCTGCTGGCATTCTATATAAGAAGCATAGTCGGCCAGCAGTAGGTAATGGTCGCCACCATCAAGTAGCGAATGTACAATTGGTTGGAATAGATCACGACTATGCGTGCTAAAATAACCGCCTGAGATCATATCCAATACACGCCGCAATTCAGCATTACTATGATAGTAAGCCCAGGGGTTATAGTGTGGCTTTAGTGCTGCAACCTCTTCGGCAGTAAGGCCAAAGATAAAGATATTATCATCGCCCACTTCTTCGCGAATCTCAATATTGGCGCCATCCATTGTGCCAATGGTGAGCGCACCATTCAATGCGAACTTCATATTTCCCGTGCCAGAGGCTTCTGTACCAGCAGTTGAGATCTGTTCAGAAAGCTCTGCAGCAGGAAAGATCTTTTCTGATAGCGAAACCCGATAGTTGGGCAAAAAGACCACCTTAAGCAGGTTACGCACGGCTGGATCATTATTCACTACCTGCCCAATAGAAGTGATCAGTTTGATAATCAATTTAGCGATACGATAACCAGGCGCAGCCTTGCCACCAAAGATCACAGTACGTGGCACATGCTCGCCATTGGGGTTATCTCGAATACGATTGTAGGCGGTCACAACATGCAGCGCGTTAAGCAGTTGGCGTTTATACTCGTGTAGTCGCTTAACCTGACAGTCAAAGAGTGAGTCCACTTCTACAGTAACGCCACAATCACGTTTGATAATCTCACTCAAACGCTCTTTGTTGGCCCGTTTTACTACACGCCATTGTTCAAGGAAATTGCTGTTGTCAATTAATGGTATTAACTTCTTCAACTGAAAAAGATCTGTTACCCAACCATCACCAATATGCTCACTGATCAATGCTGATAGACGAGTGTTACACTTTCTCAACCAGCGACGTTGAGTAATACCATTAGTCTTGTTGTTAAACCTCTCCGGGAACATCTCATAGAAGTCGTGGAATACTTCCCGTTTAAGTATCTCAGAGTGCAGTTGTGCAACACCATTAACACTATGACTGCCTACCATTGCTAGAGTGGCCATACGTACACGCTTTTCTGGCCCTTCCTCAATGATCGACATACGTGCGCAACGTGCATCATCACCAGGATAACGCGCTCGTACCTGTTCTAAGAAACGGTGATTGATCTCATGTATGATCTGTAGATGGCGTGGCAGTACATAGCCAAATAGATCTACACTCCATTTCTCAAGTGCTTCTGGCAATACCGTGTGGTTGGTATAGCCAAAAGTCTTTGTTGTAATTGCCCAGGCCTCTTCCCAACTAAGCCCTTCCAGATCGATTAGAATACGCATCAATTCAGCAATCGCAATAGCTGGATGGGTATCATTGAGTTGGATCGCGGTCTTGTCAGCAAATTGATCAAAAGAGTCACGTCCTTTCTTGTAACGGCGTATGATATCTTGTAGTGTTGCTGAAACAAAGAAGTACTCTTGTTTGAGACGTAGTTCCTTACCTTCAAAAACATTGTCATTAGGATAAAGAACCTTGGAGATGTTCTCTGATTCGTTCTTGGCTTCTACCGCGCGCATGTAATCGCCTTCGTTAAAATATTTTAGATCAAAGTCGCGGGTAGATTTGGCTGACCAGAGTCGCAAGGTGTTAACAGTACTGTTGCCATAACCTGGTATTGGTGTGTCATATGCCATCGCCAACACCTCTTCAGTATCTAACCACTGTGTTACTAAACGGCCATGATGATCTTTATATTGCAGTACATGCCCATAGAACTGTACTGGATAGAGGTATTCGGGACGGGCGATCTCCCAAGGATTGCCATAACGTAACCAATTATCCGGCGATTCAATCTGGTTGCCATCAACAATCCTTTGGTGGAAGATACCATATTCGTACCTGATACCATAACCATAGCCGGGTAGCTCTAAGGTTGCCATAGAGTCAAGAAAACAGGCTGCCAACCGTCCTAAACCACCATTGCCAAGACCTGCATCCCACTCGATTTCGCGTAGTGTCTCTAGATCATAACCGAGTTCATGCATAGTCTTATGGCACTCTTCCAGGAATCCTAGATTGATCAGGCTATTGCCTAAAGTGCGCCCCATTAGGAATTCCAAGGAAAGATAGTAGACACGCTTGGCATCAGTTTTGTAGTAAGTCTCTTGTGTACGTATCCAGCGTTCGATCAATCGATCGCGTATTGAGAGGGCAAGACTGGTGTAACGATCCAGATCTGTAGCAGTGTAGTGATCTTTAGCGAGCGAAAACTCTAGATGGTCGAGAAATGCGCGCTGTAATGATTCGGCATCCATGCCGTGATAAAAGAGTTTTAGCAGTTCCGGTTTGATCGTGGTGACCATAGCGACTCCTTCATAGTTTTGGCGTTGAAAAACCTACCGCAGTCCTGTTGGCTGACAGCCTATCATATCAAAGCAGTGACTCCTAACAAGCAAGAAAATGTAACATTTTTATGTAATTTTCCTATTAACGTACACCTAATAACTCAACTTCAAATATTAATGTCGCATTGGGAGGAATAATATTGCCAGCACCCGTCGCTCCGTAGCCCAGTTGTGGAGGAATAATCAGCTTACGCTTACCCCCTACTCGCATCCCGGTAAAACCCTCTTCCCATCCCTTAATAACTGCTCCCTCACCTAAGATAAACTCGTACGGCCTGTTGCGATCATAAGAGCTGTCAAACTTCTTCCCATCTACCAAAGTCCCTAGATAGTGTACCGTCAGCCTTCTCCCTGTTACTGCCTCCTCCCCTTCCCCTACTGCTAAGTCTATATACTTTAACCCAGATGCTAATGTAATTGTCCTTGATGTTATCGGACTCAATTTCACAAATTTTTCCATACGTATCAGGGCCTGTTTGACTAATGGTAAGAGTGCGTCTGTATCCTTATTATCAAGTTGGTAAGCAGCAATACCCGTGGTAAGGGCGAGGAAAGTATTTCGCAGCCAGTTAAAGCGTGCTCCGTTTAGTTCCTGCTCAGGCCAATTCAATTGACTAGCAACAAGCGCACGCAGTCGATCAACGGTAGCCGCAGCAGCAAATTCAGAGAAATGATAATCGGAATCGGAAAGATGCACAATGAAATGTTCTGCACGGGGTGTCAGAGCAAGATCAAATTCATCCTCTTTGCGTATCAATACTCCATATTCGACCGGGTCAACTCGAGCGATAATTGCAGCAGCACGTAGATACCCTACCACTTTACCACGCAGATCCCCGGGTCGGGGTGGGTTGTGAGCAGATGCAGTAGCAACAATTACCGCGGCCGGAAGACCACGGGCAAACTGTTCTGCCAAGCCTAATATATGATGGCTGCCCGTATCAGCAATACGCCCTTCAGTAAATTGCGAGCCATCTTCATTCCATTGAAACACCACTGTCTTCATAATGTCATGGAGCAGCACAGCAGAAATAATAAGGTCACGATCAAGGGGAAAGTTGGGAAGTGTCTGAGGAATTTGATAGCTATCACGATAATGTGTTATTAGCCCTAGTGCCGCACGCAAGTTAAAAGCCGTATGCACAGCTAATCCACCTGGGTAAGAGTGATGTCCTGCCGAAATCGTGGCACTACTGTAATAACTACCCGGCGCAGCGAGAAAACTCTGTGCAGCTCGACTCGCATCAGTAACTGGTGGGTATAGATCTTCCAGTTTAGTTGTGGCAGGCAGTAGATTGGCAGATTTTAGTTGGCTCAATACAGTACGCCGCTCCTCTGCATTGGTAGCGCGCAATTGATAAGTAGGAGCAGGATTATCCAGCAGATCACGTACTTGCTTACGCAATTTCACGTCACGTATTTCAACTATATGCAGATTGATATACTGCCAGGCACGGCGTGCCAGTGGGGACTCTGCTCCTAAGCGTTCTGCGTATAGATTTCCTGCGCCACTGCCACTCCAGACCACAGGGCTCTTACGTTGAGCAATAGCAGAAGGCGCTGTTAGCGCTAGTAGCAGCAATGCTATCACAGTGCAGAAGACTTTATCCTGCATATGTCGGCAAGCCCTCCGAAAGCTTTAAATAAGATCAATAACTAATAGGACGCCTATTGTAACAGGTTCGCTGGCAGGGAGAAAGTTTTACGTTTTACCATGCTGATGAGATTCTCTACTTTTAGTTAAAGCTTTGTAGTTGGTTTAGCGACGATGGGTTTTAATGGATTGCCAACCAGATCACTTGTTAAGAAGCCTCACGTTCTTCTGGCGGCTTAACCCTACGAAAGTTGAAATAAAGCGCAAGGTCATAGACTATCTTCAATCCACCAGCAAGATAAAAAGGGAGACTAAAGAATCCATTATCTAACAGCAAACCGGTAACAACTGGTGCTAATGCACCTGCTGCCATTCGCGCAACCCAGGTTATTCCTGCCGCAGCAGAGCGCTCATCTGCTTCGACAACAGCAATGGTGTAGGATTGGCGGGTAGGTACATCCATTTGTGAGATACTATAACGGATCAATAGTGTGATAATCGCCAGCGCAAGGTTAGGCATTAATGGTAAGATTAATAACAACAGATTTGATGGAATATGTGTAAAGACCATTGTGTTGATCAATCCAAAACGCGCTGCTACACGTGCTGCCACCAGTGCTGAAATACCGGCAAGAATATTTCCAGCAAAGAAGATTCCTCCTAATGTTGCCGGCTTGACACCAAATCTTAGATAGAACCAATAAGCCAATAGACTCTGTATAATCAACGCACCAGCAAATGAATCTAGCATAAATAGAGATGCTAGTTTCAATACTACTCTACGTGAACGATGTAGCCCCATAAATGCTTTGCTAGCCACATCAACCTGGCGTGGCGCTTCTATTGCAGCAGAGAGTGTGGTAAAGAGAGCCAGTAATGCTATACCTAATAGACCATAACCAATAACAATGGCACGATAACTAGTGAGTGTGCTAGCGCCACTGCGTTGTAAAGTTTGTGCCAAGATACCGCTACATAGCGCTCCTAAAGCAGTGGCAAATGAACCAGCAAGATTGTATAAAGCAAAAATTCTCGTACGGTGCTGGTCGGGAATGGTCTGTGGGAGAGTTGCCTGTTCAATAGAAAGGAAGGGGCCAACTTCAGAACCGCTGGGACTGATTGTACCGATTATTGCTGCGACAATCAGTAATAAGAGATTGTTTGTGAGAGCAAATGCAACACCAGCAAAGATCATCAATGTTGCACCCAATATCAGCATACGCCGCCGCCCAACACGATCGGCAATTAGAGTAATTCCCAATGTAATAGCAGCATCACCAATCAGAGTGAGCGTCAGCAACAACCCTATCTGCCGGTCAGTAAGACCTAGTTGCGCTAGATAGAGTGTAAGCACTACAGAGAGGAAGCCATAAGCAAAGAGTCTGACTATACGAGTAGAGAAGAGTAATCGACCATCTGCTGTGAGTGCGCGTAGCGTCTGAATTTCAGCTAGTTCTAGAAACATCCCGCCGCCTTAGCCAATAGAAGTTGGAATCGAGGCAACGGAATATTTAACCACTGAGGGCGCAGATATCACAGAGAGTTTGGCAAATTTAGCCGACCGCCGCTGCGCCCTCAGATATTTCTAAGCTACCCCGGTTATCTGCACAATAATAAAACGAGTGCGTGCTTCTCTACGATGCTCCCATAAATAGAGCGATTGCCATCTTCCTAAGGCAAGGCGGGCAGCTTGAATAGGAATCATTTCTGAGGTACGAGTAAGCATTGTGCGTACATGACTAGGCATATCATCAGGCCCTTCTTCGATATGCTCCCAAGCATCAGATTCAGGCACAAGCGCAGCCATCCAACGAGCTAGATCTCGCTGTACGGCTGGATCAGCATTCTCCTGAATAATCAGGCTTGCTGAGGTGTGTTGAATGAATACTGTGCATAGCCCCGTCTTTATTTTGCTACGCTTGACGATGGCCGAGACCTGTTCGGTAATGTCGGTAAATCCCTGTCCGGTAGTATCAGTTCCGAATGTCTCTTGATAGATCTTTACTTCAGTCATAACCGATTCACTAGTTACCATCAACTGCCTCCTTAGGTTACCTAAGTGTTAAGTCTGTTTGCGAAAATTCTGCATTTGTCAATTAACCAACTGCCGCTTCTGTTACACGGCCAAAGCGACGTTCACGGGTTTGAAACTCCCTCACCGCTGCGGCTAAATCAGCGCTGCCAAAATCTGGCCACATACAGGTGGTGAAATAGAGTTCTGCATAGGCACTCTCCCATAAAAGGAAATCACTTAATCGCTGTTCGCCGCCAGTGCGAATAAGTAGATCGACATCAGGCACTGCGGCGCCCTTTGCACCAGTAAGTAAACTTGAGAAGGTTTCGCGCGAAACTCCATTTTTCTCCTCACTATGACCTAATTGCCGCGCCGCATTTAAAATTGCGTCGCGCGAGGAGTAGTCAACCGCGATACGTAGGCACAACCGCTTGCCTTCTATGGTGGCGCTTTCTGCCATCTTTATCGCATTATGTAGCGCAACCGGTAGACGATCACGCCTTCCTATCACATCTATACGAATTCCATGCTCTCTACAGGCATTAGTTTCCGCGTGTAAATAGGCGCGAAATAGTCGCATCAGTAGGGCAACTTCACGTGTTGGACGTTGCCAGTTGTCAACAGAAAAGGCATAAAGAGTCAATGTTCCTATCTCCAACTCCATAGCAGCTTCTACTATACGCCGAACCGCGGTTGCCCCCATACGGTGACCCGCTACTCTTGGTAAACCTCGCGCCCTCGCCCAGCGCCCATTACCATCCATTATGATTGCTACATGTAATCTCGATGTCTTCTGAGTTGACAAAGAACTTTGTGTCATAAAGTGACCTCTTAAAAAAAGTTACTGTATCAGCGTTCTCGCATAACCTTGATCAAGGCTTCCATATGATCCAGGTAGCGTTCTAAGGCACGACGACCGGCAGGAGTAATACGGTACTCGGTCTTAGGTGTGCGTCCATCAAAATATTTATTACAAGCAATATACTGTGCCTCTTCTAACTTACGTGCGTGTACACTAAGATTACCATCTGTGGTATTCATCAATTTTTTCAGATCATTGAAGCTCAAAGACTCATTAACAGCGAGGGCGCTGATAATACCCAGGCGCAAACGTTCATGAATGAGGCGATCTAGTTCTAATGGACCGCTCTCCTTAGCCTGATCGTGTACACCACGCAAAGCTGGTATTTCGGCACGATTTTTCTGATTTTCTTTGGATAAAGCGCTCTGTTTAGCCACCGTGCCTCCGTGCAATAATAAAACCAAAAATTATATGCAAGCCACCAAAGCCAGCCGCCATAAAAGCATCTCCCCAAGCTAGTGGACAGAAGAAAGCGATTGTACCTAAAAGCATAAAGCAGAGTCCCATTACTGGCACAATCTTGACTGAGAAGGCACCCCCAGTCACAACACCAGTGCCATAAAGTAGAAGCCACATACCGGGGATAACACTATCCAATCCAGCTTGATAAAGCACAACCGTGAGTAGCGCACCAGCAATCATAGGGGGAAAGAGGCTTAAGACAAACTTGCGCCCTGGTCCAGTAAAAAGCGACATATTTACCGTGCGTGCTTTACGTAACATTGTTGTGGCGCCAATTACCAGCGCCACACCTGCCTCAATTAACCAGATCATCAACCAGCCTGAGAGGGTTGTCTGTCCTGTTGAGAGCAAGGCTGCCAGACAGGCAGTAATCCCAATCATAACTCCGCCCCATCCTGGTACTGCGGTAAAAGAGGCAGCCGACTCCATTGTTTCCCGAATAAAACGTAGATTGTCTAGTGCACGTGCCTGCAGTGTGGGCGTTTCGTACTGCGGCGGCGGCTCTGATGGCGTTGGAAACTTATAGAGTCTACCCATAGTGCGGATGATAATTCTCTCTTAAAACACTGTCAAGCACTTTATCGCACAAAGTCTATATTCAATTGAGAGGAGAAAAGGAGACTGCTGGACTTATCCGTTAAAAACAGAGTAGACTGTGTTGCCAGACTAGCTATTGGATATATGGGGACAAGGTGTCAGTAAGGCTAAAATTAGCGAGGGTTGATCTTTTTATCAATGAATGTGAAGACAGGTGTTGTGCTAGAGTAGTGCTTCAACTCGGTTCTGTCGATTTTTTGGGTCAATTTGAAGGACTCAAGAGTGAGTCACAGGCGACTATTGCGCAAGCCACCTTTGATAGCGTGAATCAAGCACTAATCGCATTTACTGGGGAAGCATTAGAACTCCAACTGCTTGGCGTCGATCAAATACAACCTATCTTCTTAGATCAAGGTCAGAATCTTTTTGTTGTAACGGCAGGAATTTTAAGATCTGGTCGGCATACCAAAGTTGTTGGTGTAGTAGTAGCTGAGCAAGATTTGTACAAACAGGCGGTTGCTGCTGCCGCGTTGGATGCGCTAAATCGACAGATCGCCTACTTGCTTATGCAGCATTAGCACAGTTGATCATTACTCAAAAAATATATTCAACTCACTTCAACGCGAAAAACCTGTTTACCAATCCTTATTACATCACCATGTTTTAGTTCAACTTCGCCTTTTATCCGTATAAAAGTACCATTATGGGACTGCTCATCGATAAGCGTGAAGCGCCCACCACGACAGACAATACGTGCATGTCTGCTGGACATATAACCATCATGGGGAAATCGTAGGTCACCTTTACTACGACCGATCACTGTCTCATTCTCACTGAGCTTGTAAACTTCACCCTCTTCATCATTCTCTGAGATAAGCCGTAATCGCCCAGAGACTACCGTTGGTTTAGCGAGCGGAGTCGAACCCATTGAGAGGGTGTCATTGACCGGTAGTGGTGTGCCACAGGCAATACATAGACCCTCGCTTGGTAGGTTAACATAACCACAGATTACACAACTGATCAGGCCATCGGCTTTGTTATTATCATGATTGCCAACTTTATTAAGCCGTGTCCCACACTTCTCACAATAGAGCCAGGTAGGATCATTTACTGATTGGCAATAAGTACAAACACTCCCATCTACTGCTGGCTGCCATCCGGTTGGAGCAGTCTCCTGTTCTGCCGTATCCAGTGTTATCCCACAATTGACACAGATATGGGTAGAAGATGGGTTTACTGTTTTACACTTGAGGCACTTCCTCATACCGTTATCGTTGTTGGTAATACCAATCTTTCAAATATTAAAAATAGTTTTGTCTGGTGAAATTATCTCAAGATAATCGATCAAAGGCAAACCCTGCTTTATCAAAGCTTCAAGATTAATTATCTAGATCAATTAACAGCCCATCTAGATTCTAGAATAGTAATCCAGACTTCAGATTTTGGCGCTCCAGAGGAGATCCTCACTACTATAACAACCATTATCGATACAATAAGTTACCCAATCGCAACGATCACCTTATCAAGACGGCACGCCTATTGCTTTTATGGGCGAGACCATAGAAGGTTAGCCCTTTCTTTTTGGCAGGACCATTGGTTGTTTTTAAGTAGCTTGACACTTCAAGGAGAGTGTATGGAAAGATTGCTAACTACTATCTTATTATCTCTATCTCTTATTCTATGTTTTATTACTACCAGTTTCTCGGCTGGCCTGGATGGTATTACAAACATAAGCGGGATAGTGCGTGATGAAGCTAAAAACGCTGTTAAAGGAGCGACTATCTCGTTATTTCCTGCTACTCCCACTAATGATCAACAATTGATCGGCAGTACTACTACTAATGCAGAAGGTCTGTTCAAACTTGATAACCTACGACCCGGCAGTTACGAAATAGTTGTAGAGCATTCCAATTTTCAAATCTTTCGTACTGCCATTAAACTGCCACAAGAGGAGGGGGGAGAATCGTTAGATATTATCTTAACCACTGCTACATCCACCGATGGCCTTACTGTTAAAGCAGCAATTCAACAGGAACAAGAGGCTTTTGAATCATCACAACAGATCGAGAGTGTTGCAGGAAAAGATCTACAGCATATTTCCGGTACAATCTTGCCACAATTGCTTAAAGAAGAGGCGGGCATACGTATAGTGGAGGCCACTCCTGGTCAAGCTTCAATCTCAATGAGAGGGCTGACAGCTCAGCAAGTAGTGACCTTAATTGACGGTCTACGCTTTAGCAACTCAATATCTAAACCTGAACCTACGCAGTTGGTTGGATTGATCGAGCCAGGTATTACACGGCGAATAGATCTGATATATGGACCTAGTTCGGCTTTATATGGCAGCGATGCATTAGGTGGAACAATCAATGTGTTGACAGAAAAGCCTAAACTATTTGCTAAAGGCTTTGAGTTTCACGGTAAGTTAGGCTCCTTCTTTAGTAGCGCTGACTTAGCTGTAGGCGGCGATTTTAAGCTTAACTTTGGCAATAGAAATATAGGTTTAATTGTCAGTGGTTTTGGTCGTCGTATAGACGAGTTACGCACTGGCCAGGGGGTAGATTCTCATGCTACTGTGACACGTCTATTTGGACTCTCTTCCAAACTGTTTGGCAATAGGCTACAAGATACCAACTACAAGCATTATGGCGGGTTTGGTAAATTTTTATGGAAGCCCGCTGCAGATCAGCAACTATCTGCCTTCTATACTCATACCGAGTTGCGAGATCTCAACCGCTACGATATCGTGAGAGGTGGCGACCCAGGATTTGAAGCTCATTTCTCTCCGCTAAGGTTTGATTTCTTCTATCTACATTATGAGAAACAGAACCTAGGACCATTTGATTCTTTATCAGGAAACTTCTCCTATAATCATCAACGTGAAGATAACCGGCTACAGTTTTTTCTACCCAGCCCACCACAGCAAGAATCTAAGAATGCAGATGTTTTCGGCTATACTGTGCAGGCAACTACTCATCTAGGTAGTTATCAATTTCTCACCTTTGGCGGCGAGCTTTATGATGAATATCTAGATAGTAAAATCCCCCCTGGCACAACAGAACGTACTATTCCAAACGGATCACGTTACCAATCATATGGCGCATACATTCAAGATACTGTAGAGCTACTACCAGGAAAGCTACGATTGAATGGCGGAATTCGTTATAGTGCCTTCTTCTTCAAGACCTTTGCGGAGAAGAATCCTTTGGATGCTAAAGGTCGGCCTACAGTGCCAAATAGTTCTACACGTGTTGATGATTTTACCTTCAACTTTGAAGCAGTAGGTTTTATCAACCAGTATCTTACTGTAGCCGGTAGCATCAGTCGTGGTTTCCGCGCTCCTAACACAGTAGATTTGGGAACACGGGGCAATACCGCGTTTGGATTTGAAGTGCTTCCTGATGAGGTAGCCACACTAGGCGGTATGGTTGGAACTAGTGATGATCTAGCCGCCCGCTCTACTGGCAAACGCGTTGCTGCGCTCAGTCCAGAGAGTCTGGTTAACTATGAGGCATCGGTGAGATTTCAAAACCGACGAGTTTATGGTTCACTGACATTCTTTAATGCTGAACTGGCTGACCTCATTACCAAACGTACTCTGATACTGCCACCTGGCGCAATCGGGAAGGTAATTGGAGGAGTTCCTATTGTTATTCAGACCCCCGATGGAGCTGTTAGCCTAAACGGGTTTCGCCCTTTCATT
>JBFLVQ010000252.1:0-11970 GCA_040758525.1 Acidobacteriota bacterium | reverse complement strand
TAGGATTGGGATTGGTTGCGCTGGGCGCACATGTTAGCAATAACACCCAGCGAATTCTTAAAGCCTTACAGACCTTAGGGGAAGAAGGCCGATTAAGTAAAGGTGGTACATAGAAGAACCACTCTTCTACAAGGGGCGAATATTGGATCTTAGCAGCGCAGTTACCGGCGAAATACGGCGATACTCATAGACAAACACTGAAGTCTTGCGCATTACCTCAGCTATCCCGTTGGCCTGGTAAGGGGTGGCGGAAAACAGCAGCACACATTCAGCCGACACTAATGGAGTAGCAAAGGAAGTCCCACTCCAGCGTGCAAAGCCGCCGCCTGGGAAAGTACTTATTAGATCAACACCAGGAGCCATAAAATCAAGCGCAGGCCCATAATTAGAGAAGGTTGCGCGATCATCACTGAAATCTGTTGCGCCTACGGCTAGCACGTTGGCCTCACTGGCAGGGAAAATGTTGCCCTTATTGGAACCATCATTGCCCATTGCGGCAGTAACAATACAGCCTTTGCTACGTGCATAAGCGATTGCACTACGTATAATGGCGGGTTTTTCATCCGTTCCCAAACTTAGGTTAATAACCTTAGCGCCTTGATTGGTAGCATGAAAGATGCCTTTAGCAACATTGAAAGCATCTCCTACCCCATCTGGATTCATCACCCGTATAGGCAGAACTTGTGCTTGAGGAGCAAGCAGTAATACTAGTCCGGCAATAAAAGTGCCATGACCATAGCTACTGCCGCCTGGTTCGTCATAAGGAATAGGATCTTTATCAAGAAAATCTAACCCGCCTGGGGCAATATGGCCTTTCAGTAAAGGATGGTACATATCGATGCCGGTGTCGATAATGGCGACTTTTACTCCACGTCCCTGGCTAAGCCCCCGCATTGCTGGTATCTGTAGAAATTCTATCAGTTGTTGTGTACGGAAAGGAGTTAGTTCCATTCCCAATAATGTTACATCCCCACCAGGGAAATTGAGTGGTTGGCGTAGTGCTGTAACGGTAGAGATCTTAACGTTCTGTTCTGCATTGAGAACCCCTGGTTGGCGGGCAAGAGACTCTCTTAACTTATTAACATCAGTGCCTGCCGGAACGGTCAGCAAGTAACCATTGTCACCTTGTATACTGTCTGCTACCTGTAGACCTAACTTATTGGCGATTGGTTTTATATCTATGCCCTGGGCAAGACGGGCGACGAGTTTCAATTCATTGCCATCGGCATGCACTGTCTTAGGAATGCTGCGAGAACCTATTAACAGAAGACCTGTAAACAGGATAACCAGTAGATAGAAAATATGGGTTCGGCGCATGGCTTTCCTCCTTCTAACTTCTCTATGCCCATTATGCGTCATCTGTATGACGCGTCTGCTAGATAAAAACTTTCCCGCCCCTCAATCTAATCAATTATATGGCGATCAAGGTTTGCCAAACAAGATAAATGATGCCCAGTAGTATGGGTGCGGATGGTGTGCAAGCAACTCGCGTTGTGCCGCACAAAGAGCATCACGTTTGCACTCGCCTGCTAGTAGATGCTGGTAAAATCGTGTCATCAGCTCACGAGTAGCACGATCATCAGCTTCCCACAGGCTTACTACCATTGCTGGTGTGCCAGCATATAGGAAACCACGCATTAAACCATGCAACTCATCACCAGGAAAGATACGATTAATACCAGTATGACAAGCCGATAATGTCACCAGTTCGGCTTGTAGTTTTAAGTCAAAAGTATTGTAAAAAGAGAGTCGTCCATCTGCCAGTTTCAAATAGGAGAAGAGCGGATTATCAGATCTTACCACTCCATGTGTAGCCAAATGTAGTATACGGCACTCGGGACCATAACGCTTGAGATTGGCTAGGCTCGCCTCTGCTTCAATAAATACCCTAGTATCAGGATAGAGAGTGGCCAGTGTATTAACTTCGCTAGCAATCTCTGGCGCTGCTTTGTCGGGTAGACCAAAGATAAGCAAAGGACCGGCACTAGCAGTCTCCTTCTGGCGACAGAGCGCATAGACAGTAATACTAGGTGCGTAGGAGATTGTGTGACGCTCGACCAGATAGCATTCTCCATTATGTAATGCATGAAAAGGTACATAATGGAGTAATCCATGTGGGACAATGGCAAGTGATCTGCCCCTTATTTCTGTCGCCAAAGGACCGATTAGATGTGTATAGAGCTGTTGTAGATCGCGCTTTGCGCTCTCCTCCAACAGGGGTAGAAACTTGCTAATATAATTAGGCTGTAGCGAGAACTTGCCTAATTGAAATTGAAAACTCTCAAGTAACTCTTCAATCTTGGCTTCAGAAATAAGATTGTGTCGTGTTAGCACCCTCTCCTTAGTAATGATAAAAGCGGAAACACCCTGCTTGCGACTAGCAAAATACTCTATGATCGCTTCATCAGGGGCAAGTAGCTGCTGTAACTGTGCTAGCTCTACGGTAGCAGGTTGCTGTAGATTAGCGTAATTAGCATGTTCAATCTGTATACGTCGGAATATCTCTGTTAACTCCTGCTCACAGCGTATTCGTCGCTCTTTCAGATAGGAATTGCGTGGTCGTTTGGTAAGATTCTCTTCCTCACGGCTCCATTGAGCCGCGCTACTATACCAGTTCTGTTCATTGAGCAGCATCAGGAAACGCTCGCGTAACTCGGGCCGCGCCAGTTGTTCAGTCAGTTCACGCTCTACATAGTGGGCAAGTAGATCGGCAAGGCTGCGCGATTTAGCCTGTTCAATATAGCTTAATGCGCATGCAGCATCGCCAGGTAACATTAGAGAGAGTTCGATAGCACGCTCAAAAAGGTTCATCTTGTCACGTAGAAAGGCACTCTTTAACTCATCTGCAGAGAGATAGCTACGTATTGCTCCAACCATATCTATGGCGCGGGCAAACTGTGTTAGCGCCAGTTCGCGCTCGCCTACAGTCTCGTGCAGACAGCCATATAAGTAGTAACATTCATATTCTAACCAGGCGATCGCATGTTTTTGTGCCTTCTGCTGTACACCGCGTAGCAGGGCGCGGGCACGAACCAGATTACCTGTATGATAGGCGATTTTGGCAAGTACCAATTGGGCAAAAGCCACCTTAACAGGCAAGCGCTGCTTAAGAAATATCTCTTCTGCCTCACGGGAATTTGCCAGTGCGGTTTGATAGTTGCCTGCCTTCAATTCTAGTTCTGCTAAATAGGTATGGAGTAGCCCTACCATCACACGACTACTTTGGCGCGAGAACTGTTCTAGTGCGGCAGATAGTTCTCGACGCGCAGCATCCAGTTGTCCCAGGCCAGCTAATGCCAGTCCACCTAGAGTCTGTGCCCAGGCGGCTTGAAAGGTGTTCTCTGATTTAAGGAAGCTTGTTTGGGCTAATGCTGCTAAGCGTGCGCTCTCTTCAAACACACTGAGTTGTAGGTAGATTTCTGCCATATCCATGTTGCACCAGGCCACCGATACCTCATCACCTAGCCCCTGTTGGTTTTCACGTACCTGATAGTAGTAATTAAGCGCTTCATTAAATTGGCCACGGCGGAAAAGTAGATAGGCAATATTGTATTCAGCCAATCCTGCATAGACTGGCATTTCATGTCTTCGCCAAATTTGCGAAGCACGCTGATAGATTGTTAATGCTTCATCAATACGATCAAGCTTAGTGAGGGCATTGGCAATATTGAAATCGACTCTGGCGAGCGAAACTTCGTTACCTAATTCTATGAAGATATTGCGCGCACGTTCATAGTAGCGCAGCGATTTGCGATACTGTTCTAGTAGATAGCAGTGCAGATTACCTATATTGGTCTCTAACTCGGCCCATTGTGCCTGTTCGCCTTTGGTCTTAAGAACACGGCGAGCACGCGCCGCCAGTAGAATCGCTTCTCGGTGCTTACCTAGGTACATTAATGCACCTAGTTGCTGTTTCTGTAGAATTGCCACTTCGATCGGCTTGCCAATCTTCTCCATCAACGTGAGAGCACGCTCGTAGTGTGAGAAAGCCTGGCTGTAACGTCCTACACAATACTCTACTCGACCACGCGCAGCTTCACCATAAGCACGGCTAGCATCATCACCTAGCCACTGGCCTATCTCCCATACTGCTTCGGCAAGTCGGCTCGCCATATGAAAATCTTTGCTCACTAAATGATCGACTACGGCTCGCAATCGCGCCACATCATTAACATCCAGGCTGGCCGCACGCTCAATAATAAATCGCTTAATATCTGCGGCTGCCAGGATCTCTTGGGCAAGTTGGTCTATATTGATGCTAATTTCTACAGTCATAGACTAGTATGTGAGGGTTGTGTGATCGGCAGGTTGATCACTACAATCACTTTATTGATACTGACCTGTAGGCTGTAGACACCTTCAGGGATATTAGCAAAAGTGAAAACACCCACCTCATTGGTAGCTACACTATAAAGCGATTGTGAGCCTTTATAGAGATCTACCGTGAGAGGAAAACCATAGCGCTCGGTATCGGCCTCAAGTAGGATCTGTCCACGCACCGTATAAGTATTGAAATCCTTTCCACGTCGGATCGCAATATCGGCATTGAGGGCAGGCTTATCGAGTGGTGCGGTAGGAAAGAATGTAGCAGTACTAAGATTAGGTAGATCAGCATGGAAGAGGAAATGCTGACTACCCTGGCCAGACATCTCCAGGCCACGCGTGCCAGCACGCTCACCCACAGACCGATTATCAAAGGCTAAGGTAGCGATAATAAACTCTGGCAGGTAAGCATCCTCGAAGATCTTGCGGGCCTGTTCCCGTAACCAGACAGGTGCCTGGTCAAGAGGCTTACTTAATGCATCTGAAGTCTCCTCATACCATACCAAACGCTCCTGGCAAAAGTCACAAGGCTGTGCAAGATGGCTGGCAATCTCGTTGACATTCTCTCCACACAGCCTCCCACTGGCATATAGGGCTAGTGTTTCAAGCGATGGGCATAACATAGTCTATCTCCATATCACTTGTCGCCGGCAAGTATACTGCTAGGGTCAATCACCTAGTGTAGGGAACACTCCTAGAGCTACTGCCGGTAATCGCTATTTAGGTCTTCCTCTTCGCTGGTCAGCGGTTGTTGATCTTTTTTCTTTACCTGTCTGGTATTTGCTTTACGGCTCACCCTTTTGCTGTTGACGCGATCGTAGAGAAATTTCAACTTCTCTAAGCAACGGCAGCGCGCTGAGCCAATACTATCTAGATCCAGACCTGTCTCCGCAGCGATCTCCTTATAGGTGGCGGGTGGATCGCGGAAGAATAGGTAATTAAGCAACTGCTGGCAACGCTGGGAAAGTTGCGCAAATGCAGTGTGAATCTGATGGCGACACTCTAATTCAATTAACCATTGATCGGCTGATTGGATCTCCGCTGGCAACTCCCAACCTAGTTCATCCTGCTCTTCCTCAAGGAAGTTTGAGATCGGAGTCTCTTGGCACTGGCGTTGCCGTACACGCCAACATTGCCGTACCACCATAGTAATTAACCAAGAGCGGAATTTACTGTGATCACGTAGATTAGGCAGTTTTTCCACCAGCTTTACACAAGTGTTCTGGAAAATATCTGCGGCATCTTGCTGGCCTAGACCATACTTTATTGGAATGGAGTAGATCAGCGACTGATAGCGCTCAATCAATGTCTCCCAGGCATAGACACTACGATCTAGGCACGCAGCAATAAGCTCCTCATCGGATTGCTCCTGCTTTATGCTTATCTTTTCTTTCTCTTCCTCGTCTAAATTTACAGCCTGGCTCTTAAGATCGCGCATCAAAGAGCACCCACACACCTCTTCAGCAAAGTTCCCACTATTGTAATGCTAAGCATTAGAACTCAGGAGAGGAAAATTAGTGCAAAAATTTTTGCTAAAAAATTGAAAATTAGCAGGTATTAATAGATTATATAAGACCGCACTAAGCGCACTCCCATGGCTAGTGTTGACTCTATCTCTCCTACTAAGATAACAATTGCCAGTTCTGGAGGATCATCAGTATCAAGAATCTCTTTAGCCATTGCCTGGGCCAGCCACCATGTGCGACCAGGTTCACTATTATTTGACCAGGCTTTATCATAGATACTATGTAACTTATTAAGATAATCGATCAGTTCCTTGTGATCACACTGACCATCGCTAGCTTTATCTATCTGCTCGCAGAACTTCTCTTCCAGTACCTGTTGGCAACGGTAGTAAAAATCACGGTTACGGTATGTCTGATCAGCAATATACTTGACCAACCAGAGGGCAGAGGCGAGTAGTCCTAGGGTAGCGCTTTCTATATGTTGGCGATGTTGATCAAGGGCTGACTGACCAAGTAACTCTTGCTGAATCTTGGCAGCGGCACCAAGTGCAAATTGATAGAGCCCCTGACTAAAATCTTCTACTCTGATACGTGTCTTGCCGGAGATATCTTTCTTTATTGGCATATTATTTTACTGTTACTGCGGTTGGCCGCTCTCGGCGGACTGGTTAAAGCTTAGGTAGTCCTGGTAGACAGGGCAATCCATCTTTCTTAGTGCATAACGACAAGGCCCATTATTGAGCGTGCAGTAGAAAGCAGCGAGCGTCACCGGCTCGGGAGCTGCCAAAGAGGGCCTATTATCTTCAGTTCCTCTGCGTGTGCGTACTAGTTCACAAAAAGGGCTCTCTTTAGTAGTCACAATACTAGTCCTTAATATACAAATTGCCCATCTGCCAAAAGCAGAACCCAATACCGAATTATACCAAAAGAAGCAATCGCTCGGTATCTTCCTGCCACACGATCTATTTCTCTGCTATTATCAGAAAAACTTCCAGTAAATGAGATAGCAGCAATATTTGCACCTACGATAGCGTGCGTCATTACTGCTAGGAGGAGAAGAGTGAAAAGTAGAGCTATCGCCTTTCTGATCTTGCTAACCACACTGCTTCTGTTTGTCGATGCTAGCGCAACGCAGGCTCAAGAAAGGTCGCGCCGCGCCGCTATTAAACGGCTAGTAGCGTTACAAGGTGCTAATGCAACTGGTATTGTCAAGATTAGCTATCGAGCAGGGACTGTTCCTCACCAGCGCTTTGAAGTCAGTGCCGTAGGGCTATTACCTCGCCGCAATTATCAATTGATGGTTAATGGTATATTGCTTGACTCAGGCAGCAGCGACAATTTTGGCGTGCTGGAATTTCTTTACCGTTCACATATCAGCAAAGGCTCTAGGGGGGAATTTTCACCCTTGCCAGCAGGGCTTACTTCTGTACTTGCAATCGAAAATGTAGCCTTGGTGGATGATGAGCAAGCGATTGTCTTGACAGCAAAGTTGCCAGTCAATCAAAGGGGAAAGCTCCAACCACAGTTTACTATTCCAGATACTAATGTGCAGGCTGGCCAGACTGTTACGTTAAATGTCGCGGTTAGCGATCCCAATGGCGATTCAATTACTCTCTCAATTCGCTGTGATCGTGGTAACTTTATTACTGTTAAAGAGCTTGCCTTGATAATCGCACCCAAAGATGCTGATATTGGCAGATCCTTTTGTACCGTAACAGCTAGTGACCAATTTGGACTCTCTTCAAATACTACTTTTACTGTCAATGTTCTATCAGTAAATCGGCCTCCCAGCATTGCCACTATTCCAGATCAGATTGTACGTGTAGGAGAGTCGAAGACATTGGTTATTCAAGCCAATGATCCAGATGGCAATATAGGGTTACGTTTCTCGATCGAGAGCGGTCTCTCTTATATCTTTCCTGCCGATACTGGTAACGGTACGTTTACACTACGTATTACTGTACCGCCAAGTGAAACAGCGGGTGGACGTATAACTGTGCGAGTTAGCGATCTAGCTGGACTCTCAGCGCAGACCTCTTTCAATCTGATTGTACGTAAGGGGGTTGGTATTAACTCAGTTGTGCCGGCACGCCCAAGACTATTTATCAGCGGTTTCGGATTTGGCTTATCAGGAGCACAAGTAATAATTAATGGACAGGATGTCTCTCGCCAAAGTATAGGCCAGAGCGATACTGCTATCACTTTGAAAGGCAGCCGACGTAAACTCAATTTACGTGCTGGCGCCAACCAAATTCAGGTCATCTCGGAGGGCATCGCTTCTAATACTTTTGTATTAAGTCTACTGGTAGAGTAACGACAACATGCTATTGACGTAGTAGGGTGAGGTAGGATAAGACTTCTCTCTTATTCTAGAAAAACTATAACCACAGCCAGCTCTGTGGTATAAAACTCTGAGGATTAATATCATGCAATTACACCCATTCAAGAATGAGACCTATCTAGATTTTAGTGACGAGCGTGTTGTACACGTCTTTCAAAAAGCACTCAACGAGGTCAAAGGCAAGTTGGGCGCCACCTATCCCTGTATTGTTGGTGGTGAGAAAGTGGAGACAGGCGACTTAAGTACTTCCATTAATCCTAGCAATACCAAAGAGGTGATTGGCAAGGTACATAGAGCTGATCAACAACTGGCAGCACGCGCCTTAGATACTGCGACTGCCGCCTTCGAGCGTTGGAAAAGAGTATCGGCTGAGGATCGTGCTCGTTATCTTTTTCAAGCTGCTAACGAACTGCGCCGGCGGCGTAATGAATTCTCTGCCTGGATGGTTTATGAAGTAGGTAAATCTTGGGCAGAAGCCGATGCAGATACTGCCGAGGCCATCGACTTCCTAGATTTTTATGGTCGTGAGGCGCTGCGTTATGCACAACGTCAACCACTAACTCCTTCACCTCTGCCTAATGAGGTAAATGAGATGTTCTATGTACCGCTGGGTGTGGGGATAGTTATTCCTCCTTGGAACTTCCCGCTTGCGATTATGGCAGGAATGACGATGGCGCCGGTAGCAGCAGGCAATACTGTAGTGCTTAAGCCGTCCAGCGAGAGTCCTGTGATTGCAGCAAAGTTTATGGAATTGCTTGAATCGATCTCGTTGCCGCCTGGTGTGGTCAATTTCCTACCTGGTAGTGGCGGCAAGATTGGGGATTATTTGGTGAGCCATGCCAAAACTAGGTTTATCGCCTTCACAGGCTCACGCGATGTAGGTTTACATATAAATAAATTGGCTGCTCAAACCGCGCCTAGTCAGATCTGGATTAAGCGTGTGATTGCCGAAATGGGTGGTAAGGATACTATCGTTGTTGATGCCAGCGCGAATCTGGAAGAAGCAGCCGCCGGTATTGTCACCTCTGCCTTCGGGTTTTCTGGACAGAAATGTTCTGCCTGCTCACGCGCAGTGATTGTTGAAGAGGTATATGACAAGGTAATAGAGTTAGTGGCTGCTAAAACCAAAGCACTACGTGTAGGCAATACTGTAGATGTAAACAATTTTATGGGTCCGGTAGTAAGTAAGCAGGCTTATGAATCAATTCTAGGCTATATAGAGACTGGCAAAGGCGAAGGCACGCTGGTAGCGGGTGGCGGTAAGATGTCGGAAGCCGTAGATGGTTACTTCATACAACCAACTGTGATTGCCGATGTCGATCCACAAGCGCGTATCTCTCAAGAGGAGATCTTTGGTCCAGTACTCGCTTGTCTAAAGGCAGACAATTTTGATCATGCACTAGCAATTGCCAACAATACCGAATATGGGCTTACCGGTGCTGTCTATTCTCGCAATCGTGAGAATCTGGAAAGAGCAAGACGTGATTTTCATGTTGGCAACCTCTATCTTAACCGTAAATGTACAGGCGCATTTGTTGATGTTCACCCCTTTGGCGGTTTCAACATGTCTGGCACCGATTCAAAAGCGGGTGGACGAGACTATCTATTACTCTTTCTGCAGGCCAAGTCGGTAGCAGAAAAGCTGTAAAGAATATTAGCAAGAGGGACGATTTAGTCCCTCTGCATGGATTACTTTCGAATGTCTATGATCACTCGGGAAAGCGTCGCGGCAAAACTACGCGACCGCCTTGAGCGCAAGAATACTGCTACTCAGCTAACCCATTGGGCTAAAGCTGGTATGTTCGGCTTTTATGAAGGCAAGCAGACCTACGAACCGGGTTATCGTGATCTGCTAGAGCGTATTATTTTCCGTATTGCCAATTCCTCTACCAATTATCGCACTTTTCTCTATGGCAGTGAGATCGTCAAACTAATAGAGCAACTTGGCCAGACAATCGATAAGCTAGCCACAGAAGAGCTATATAAAATCCATCTAATCATAATTCAACGTGAGAATGAATTTATCGAAGAGAGTGTGGAGAAGGTGGCCAATCTACTCTCTGAGGGTAAGCACTGTATCATACAACAGCAACGTATGGGTTTCGTTGTTAATGCCGATAGTCTTAATGAAGACGATATTCATCAACTATCTGTTGCCCTCCAGGATTACAACTTCCTAATGTGGATAGATGATTACTCAGCCTGACACTGCCAAGGAATTTTAATATAAGCAGTCACAACTCCCTTATCATTGTCTCTCACGATAAAATAATTTTAGCAAATAATTGTAGGCGTCTATTACACCTTATAGGCAGGAGGAATCGCATGAGAAAGATGCTGATTGATGGGAAGTTTGTCGAAAGCGCAAGCGGAGAGAGTTTCGCCGTGATCAATCCAGCAACCGAAGAGGTTATTGATTTAGTACCACGCGCACACGCCGTAGATGCTGACCTTACGTTGCAAGCCGCCGCGCGTGCCCAACAAGATTGGCGCTTCAAACCAGGAATCGAGAAATGTGAATTGTTACATGCCATCGCACGTGATCTGCGTGAGCATCGTGCCCAACTTGCTCGCCTACTTACAATGGAGGGCGGCAAACCTCTGATCGAAAATATGGATGAGATCGAATGGGTAGCAGCCTGCTTCGATTACTATGCTGAGCTGGGGCGTGATTATATGGGTCGTGCAATCTCACCTGTACAGCGCCATCAGATGAATTTTGTTGTCAAAGAACCTTATGGTGTGGCCGTCTCTATTGTACCCTGGAACTATCCATTGCTACTGATGTCTTGGAAGGTTGCTCCCGCACTTGCCGCTGGCAATACCGTAGTAATCAAACCTTCTGAATACACACCCCTCTCAACACTAATGGTTGGCGAGATCTTCAATGAACATCTTCCTGCTGGTGTAGTTAATATTCTCACCGGATATGGACCTGAAGTGGGTGAACCATTAGTGCGTCATAAACTCACTCGTGTAGTTGCCTTCACAGGCAGTGTTGCAACTGGACGCAAGCTTGCAATAGCCGCAGCAGAAGGGCTTAAGAAGGTGAACTTAGAATTGGGTGGTAATGATCCCTTTATCGTCTGTGAAGATATTGATATTGATACTGCCGTGCGTGGTTCAGTATGGGCGGCTTTCTTGAATATGGGACAAGTCTGCACTTCTGGTGAGCGCTTTTATGTAATGGAGTCAATCGCTGATAAATATATAGACCGGTTTGTCGAATTTACACACCGTCTACGTATAGGCGATCCACTGGGACCTGATATTGATCTAGGACCAATGATTAATGCTGCACAACGCAATAAAGTACAAGAGAAACTCGACCGAGCTTGTGAAATGGGCGCCAAAATCCTTACTGGTGGACGTGTGCCAGCTAACTTGACTAAAGGTTTCTATTATGAGCCAACAGTAATCATTAATGTCGATCACTCTATGCCATTAATGCGTGAAGAGACTTTTGGTCCTATTGCTCCAATTATGATTGTTAAAGATATTCAAGAGGCAATCACACTAGCAAATGATTCTGAATATGGCTTAGGCGCCAATATCCTTACTAATAATCTGGAGTATGCAATGATGGCTGCCGAACAGATTAAAGCTGGTACTTTCTGGATCAATGATCCCCTCACAGATAATGATGCTGGTCCATTTGGCGGTATGCGGCTTTCTGGGATAGGTCGTGAATTGGGTGCCGAAGGTATTGAAGAGTTTCGCGAAACTAAACATATACATCTAGATTATCGACTCGAACCTAAGTCTTATTGGTATCCCTATGACTGGTCTAATGCCGAATATGACGATCAGGGCGAGATTAAAGATATCTATCGTAAACAT
>JBFLVQ010000251.1:0-12051 GCA_040758525.1 Acidobacteriota bacterium | reverse complement strand
TCCATTTATAAAACCAAGTTCGACTCTTGGAAATTTTATTGAGAATCAACCGAGGCTTGAGTCCTCTAAGAAAAACCCGGATTGCCTTCCGGCGCAACTTCAATTCGGTTTTTGTGTCCATACTGCCCCCTCTAAGGTCAGTATGGACTTTAAATTTTGTTCACGATGTCGTGAGACTAACCTGAACTAAGATGTCCACGATGTCGTGAGACTCGATACCTAAGACCAGCAAAACGTAATAAAATGAGTGCGGTTAATCCGACGATAAACCCCCCTATCGCCGGTCTAGCCCATACTGGTACTATGGCGTGGTGCTGAAAGAAATGGCGTAATCTCAACAAACTTCTGGTAAAGACTAGTGAAACAAATCCACCAAGAATTCCTAGAAGAGTATAAAATAACAATTCTGAATAGTTGTTCAACCCATAGGCAGGTACTTCAAAAACTGGATGTGTACCCAAAATAGATCGCTCTATAACAGCCGCTATGACACAAGCAATAATAAGACTGCCAAGATGTATACGCTCACTCAAGTCTCCTACCAATTCCTCCAATGTAAAAGTAATACCCGCGATTGGAGCATTAAAAGCGGCGGCAATACCGGCTGCCGAACCGACCGTTAATAAATTGGCCAATTGTCTACTTGAGATTGGAACTACACTACCTAACACCGAAACTATGCCACTACAAATATGAACTGTAGGGCCTTCACGGCCCAAACTTGAACCAGTACCAATAGAGAGTGTACCAATAAGAAATTTTCCAATCACTACTTTTAATGGAATACGACCGTCCGTAATCTCATAAGCAACTTTGACTTGAGGAATGTCATTGCCACGCGCTTCGGGAACAAAGTAATAGAGTAACAGACCAGCAACTAGCGCGCCCAACATAGGTATACCTAGTGTGTAGACGACCTGTTGCCATCCACTCAGTTGTGCCATCCTGGCAACAACATTCTGCTCCATAAAACGGATTGAAAGATCAAACAGTACTGCCACCAGACCACAAACTGCGCCAATAATTAAGACCAGTCCTAAAAGACGTTGTTGGGTAGTACTAAACCGGTAAAGTAGGCCGAGAAATTTAAGGGTAGGATTTTGCTTTTTTGTGGCATTGCTTAATCTTCTAGTTTAGCAATTGCCTCTCTTTTTGCTAACTAGTATGGCATTTTTCAGACAAGTAAAATTAACAGCCTGATCTATCTATTAAAGATTTATCAGGCTGTTATTAAAGTAATGCCTGTCTTGTCATTCTTCACCTAAATGTGGATGACGGGGAAATTTAGTATATGGTAGACGAATACCACGCATAAAGAATCGATCGCTTCTACGTTCTGGTGGCGCTTCAAAGTTTTCACTACCATAAGCAGAGATAATATCATCTTGATCTATACCATCGCCGCTTATACCAACAGCACCAGCAAATTGTCCGTTCTTAAAGATTGGGCTACTGCCAGCAAAGATCATTACAGTGTTATTGAGGATTTTGAAGGCTCTACCGTTGCTAGCATCACAGAAGAAGGGATCTTTTGTCCCAGTTATAGCATTAACAATACTACGCGCAATAATAATAGTAAGAATATCATTATTCCTCATACCCTTTGTTAGGTAATCTGTTTGGAATCCATTGTTAACAGGGCTGAAACTACTAATTGGTGTTGAGAGCGGCCCGGGCCCTTGACTCGCCTCATCATTAATCCCATCAGGGAAAAATGGTCGATGAATAAACCCAATACTACGGGCAGGAAAGATAAATTTTCCATCAAAGGTAAAGCCTTCTGCCCTCATCCGATTAACATAATCTGACAATCCAGTTAATTGGAGTAATAATGCACTATCCGGTCGGCTAAACAGTGCGGTTGCACGCCCTTTTTGGACACTTACATCAAAACCAAAGATGGGTGCGTCAGGTGTGCTTACTAACCCTAAAACGTTACCTTCTGAGTCTTCTACTGAAACATTGACCTCTGCTGCTACCTCAATGGGCCGTCGAATAGCTGCACGTACTCGATTTGCTTCCTTTACACCTTGAAAAAGCATCTGCTCTACGTCAGCAGCAGTGAGGCCGGCTGTTCCATTCTTAAAGGGGAAGAATCGGTTAACTACTCGTACGGGCCGATTACGCAGCATAATGTCACGAAACTCGGTCGGCACCCTAGTGCGGATTCTGGCAGTTGTTTCACCTGGCAAAGGCAGGAGTTTTCCAGGCAAACTATCAAATGGGATAATATTAAAGCTTGGGATGATAAGTTTTCTTGTGTAAGGTAGGCGAATACCGTCAACTAGAATCTTGTCTGCAGTAATGGCATCTGGCGCTTCAAACCCTTTTAGTGCTGCAACTGCACAAATCTCTTCAATCCCTTCCCGAAAATAGAGTAGATCATCAGGAGTAACTGGTCGCGCTAGATCCTCAGGTCTATTAAGCGCAATATTGTATTCACCATTTAATTCAACCCCGAATCCCCCTGCCATTATTCCGTTCTTATAGATTGGAAAACCTCCTGTATCACCAGCCAAGCCTAGAGGTAGCCCAGGTTGTTTAACATCGCTACAACCAAGGCTGGAGATCTGAACACCAAATAGTGGGCCACTGACTCTGTTTCTGATAAATGGCGGGATATTCTCACGTATAATCCAGGCAGCCGTGCGCGTGGAAAATGCATTACCTTGTGTGCCAAAAAAGGAACCCACCCCTGCTTTAGACATTACTGCTGCTACATCAGGAATTACCTGATTTAATCTGTTAAGTAGGGGATTGGGATTGGGCCCACCTGCACCCTCCAATCCACTACCAAGCTGACCAACATCGCGGACAACAACAATTTTGTTAGCACCTTTCATACGATAAAGCGCTAGTACGTTACCTTCGCGATCCATTACACAAAATGTGCCAGCAAACCCCAGCTTTATTGCTATTGATGCACCTTGGGAGATGATCTGTTGAATATCAGCCTCAGTTAATGGACTTGGACCGATAGCACTAGGAATGACTGCTAGCGTCTCTTTCATTTCACTCCCATTTTGGTTACGCAAGGTAATAGTCGCTACCCCATCAGGAAAATCTCTCTTGCCAATCCCTTCAATGATAATGGTGTGAGAATCTTCTAATTTAATCTCCCCTTTAGTCATTATTCCTTTCTTGGTCTCCATTTGGACGAATATGCCAGGTTCAAAATTCTCACCAATAATTACTAACTGTTTCTTACCAACTCTAAGGATTGTTTTTCCCCGATCTATCCTAGGTGTTGTTGCTATCGCTGCCCGTGAATTACCATAACCACACATTATAATGGCAAGCAAAAAGATACCGAAACAGAGCATAAAACTACAAATAGCCTTTTGTCTTGGTATCATATTTCCTCCTCATTGAATATTTTTCTATTTCAGGCTGATAATAACAATAATATCGCAATACGATATATTTATATCACAATGCGATATATTTATCATCTGATTTTTACAGGTTTTCCAAGTTGAAATGAAATTTTTAGATTCAGATATAATTTCCTCTTGCTAATAACCTATGTTCACAGGAGATAAGGGAAAATATCAGCATAAGCTTTAATTTATCATCTTACTTTATGGGAGGAGTTCTGATATTACGAAAAAGCTGCCATCACATGGAGTTGGGTAATTGGAGAATTAATAGGTTTCATATGGCATGGTCCAACATTCTATGGCTAAAAAGCGATTATTTGCGGACCAAAGGTTTTTTTAAAAATAGCTGTGTTATATCTTCACGCATGCGCTCTAATTCAAGTCGATTTTTCTTCGCTATAGAAGCTAATATCTTTTCACCGCGCTTGGTTAAATAAACGCATACCTGTCTTCGATCAAGATCATGGCGAGCCATCTTAATCAGTTTAAGTTGTTCAGCACGTTTACATAAGCCTACCGTTGAATGGTGGAGGATCTGCAATGATTCAGCTATTTCAGAGACGGTTGCCCAATCGCGATCTTCCATGCTTTTAACTGCTAGGAGCAGTTGATACTGCTGAGGTGTAATTCCTGCTGCCCTAGCATTATTCTCACTGAGACGTAAAAACCGCCTAATAGCATAGCGAAAAGTTGCCTGTGCTTTATAATCTTCCTTAGAGAGTTCTTCCATAGTTGTAGAGGTTTCTAACAATTTGCGACTCATAACAGAATTTGTATTGCGACCTTTGGCTAATCTGGCTTGAGGGAACCGGCAGGATGAAAGTCAATCTCTCGAAGATCCTGCATAGCTTTGCTCCAAAGCTTCTGAAAACCATCACTGAGCTGCTGCGCTAGTTCTGTATCACGAACTAATAGTGAAGCAAACCGGCCTTCAGGAATGAATGGATGGTCAAGGCATAGGATGACGATTTCTTCATCTACAACATGAAATGGATGGCCAAGCTCGCCAGAATATCGCACTCCCGTTACATGCTCTAGGTGAATCCTATTTTTACGAAGAAAACTTACTAGTTTAGCAGCATTCTGATACGCGAAGCCGAAAACTACTCGCTGATCTATCTTGCGCTCAGCAGCATTGCGAGCAATACGCCGAAGAATCGGAAAACCATTTGTACTCACCTGTTCAATAGCAGTTAGATCACCATATTCTAGGTACGACCAGATTCTTTTCTGCGCAGCAGCTAGATAGGTGATGTGTCGTTTTACATGGCTCTCTACTCCTAGAGCAAGGTCAACGAAGGTTTTTCGTCCACGAACTCGCTTAGGAAGCATTGATAGTGTTGCCCTCAATTCTTGTGCTTGTTGGGCAAATTGCTCAGCATTATGACGTACAATCTCAATCAAGCGACTTACTACCTCATCACCTGGCAGTGCACAATAGAGTTTAGGACGAGTAGGTTGGATCTCCACCAACCCTAACTGAGCAAGTTTCTCCATTGCTCGGTAGATTTTCGATGAAGGCACATCGCCTTCTCGACAAAGTGTCTCAGCATCTGCTACTCCATGAACCATCAGTGCCAACAGCGCTTTACGTTCATATCCAGTCAAACCTATTTGTGTTAATAGCTCCAATTTTTGCAAACGCATACTTAGTTTTCTACTACACAAAGTAGTTGAAAGTAAATAGAGTACAGCAGTATTCTCAAGCACGTAACTAAGAAATTATTTAGGAGAGAATGGAATGAAGCAGAACGCTCAATTAATGCCAATGATTTGTGTAGACTCTGTAGACCAAGCACGCTCATTTTATGTTGAGAAACTTGGGTTTGATCACTTGATGGGTATGTTAGGCAAAGATGGTCAACTCGACTTTTGTACCGTCACCCTAGGCGGCGCCAAAATTATGCTTATGCGACCACAAGAAAAGATACAGGGTACTAGCGCAACTTCCTCCAAGCGTCCAGTAGAAATCTATCTTGAGGTAGCCGACGTCGATGCCTATCACACTCAACTGAAGAAACAGGGTGTTAAGATCACCGATCCTCTTACCGACCAGTGGTGGGGCGACCGTACCTTTACTGTGATAGATCCTTTTGGTTATCAGATTTGGTTTTACCAGACCGTCAGTGACCCTAAACCACCTCAAGGTGCCAAGATTGTTTAGGTCTCTATCTATTTCATTTAATAACAACGAGGAGTGTAAAGATGCTTAATCCATTACTTGATGAACTACGACAAGAGGCAGCCACTACCAGGCGCGTTCTCGAACGTGTTCCAGCAGACAAGCTAACCTGGAAACCACATTCAAAATCGATGTCACTTGGTCAACTAGCACTGCACGTTGCGAATATTCCACATAACGTCTCGAAGCTTGCACAGCTTGATCAATATGATGCTTCAAACACGAATTTCGAACCGGCGACTCCAAACAATATAGACGAAATTCTCAGTACTCACGATTTGAGTCTAAGAACTGCTGAAGATTATCTAAATAGCATAGACGATAAAATCGCACTAGCTAGTTGGCGTCTTACCAATAAAGGTAAAGAGGTGTTCACTATTCCTCGTATTGGATTAATCCGGTCAATAATGCTCAATCACTGGTATCACCACCGTGGTCAATTATCGGTCTATCTGCGGCTGCTTGACATCCCAGTTCCCACTATTTACGGACGCAGTGCGGACGAAAACCCTTTTGGTTGAAACTACATTGTATTGGCCAAGGCAGTGAAATATATGGTTCCGGCGGTCATCTCGTGAATCACCATTGAGATCGTCGCCGGGTTTATTCAGTTTACCTTCTACAGTGCCCTGCTAGGTCTCATCTACCGTGAGTAATCGCTCCGCAATAGTCCATAGGCGAGAGACTATGTAATCGAGAAGTATCACTAACTTGTGGGATATTCTATGCCATACGACAACCAATTGGCCGAGCGTGTACGCAAGATTCTAAGCAGATACAGTGATATAACAGAGAAAAAGATGTTTGGTGGGTTAAGTTTTCTTTTGCACGACAAGATGTGCTGTGGTGTTTTGAAAAATGATCTGATTGTGCGCATTCAACACAAAGACTACGAATCTGTATTACAAGAGCAGCACGTACGACCAATGGACTTCACTGACTGTCCGCTCAAAGGTTTCATCTATGTCAGTCCAGAGGGTTGCCAAACAGAGAAAGAGTCTTCTCAATGAATACGAATCTGTTTTATTAATTTCCAAATCAGATGGGAGGTAATCTGCCAAGTTGTTCACCCTCTGGCAGTCAAATTGCCTTAACCATTCTATTCTATTTCTTAGAACGGTTCTTGTCTACGATAGCAACAAGAATGAGAATGAACGCGATCAGTTGTACTATATATAGATAGGAGACAGCATCCCTTGAAGGATTGAGAAGCCCAAAGCCGAGTTGATTAAGAGCCAGCACCCAGAAAGAAATCGCAAATATAGCGAATAGATGCTCTTGAGTCTCATACCAACATTTCAAGAATAAAGGCTTGATACAAAGTATGTTATCATGATTGCTCCGAGCAAGAACTCTTTCATTGCATTACCACTTTATAAAGATAGTTTATCGAGTTTCCCAAATCAGACCATAGAGTAACAAAAGAAGCTCAGCTAATATTGTTAGATAACGCCACCAGAACAGATCAATTTCTGGAACAATAACAATATCAACAAAAAGGATATATGTTATTGAGTGTCAACCCTATGAAACATAAGCGTCTCCATAATAGAAGGCGAACTCCATTTCGTAAATAGCTCCTAATCAGCAATAGTGTACCTGCAAAGCTTGTTGTTGCGCAAAGAATATATACTACCTTATCTATATCACTCTTTTTCCTTCCTTATTTTGAATGCGTCAGCAAAGGTGCGGATTTTGTCGAGAGGTTTGCCAAAAACCAGATTAAGTACAGTAACTCTATATTGCTCATAAGCCTGTTCTAAGCCAACTATGGCATTGTCAAGATCAAGTGTACGAGGATCATATCGGTATAGAAGAACTACCTCTCCTCTTACGGATAAGATCCCTCGTGATTGAAGCTCAGCTAGACTTACAGCTACGGAATTAGGATTAGATCTAAGTTCCCGAGCAACTGCATCAGCAGTCCACTCACCTTGTACATTACCTTCCTTTCGCGCACTGCGGTATAATAACAGAAGTATCTCTAACTGCTGTAGCGAGTTCAAATGCTCAAAAATAAATTTTTTTACTTCACTAGGAAGATTGTCCTCTGACACTAATTTTCCCTACTTCTAAACTACTATGATAGTAATCTTCTGAAGTTGCGTCCTGAGAAGCCATAGTTAAAAAACCTCTTTAGAGCAGAATTGCATTAAACCTAAGCAATTGCTTTTCCGCCACAGCTTCTATTAACTCATCTATGTAATTGCAACATTAATTAGTCCAACATGTGTATAACCCATGAAGATTTTTCCAAAAGACTTCCATTAACCCGTTTCAGCCGTGATAGGAGGTTTCGTTTAGCCTGATACTTCATAACAATCTCCATATCCATGAAGGCACACTATAATGCAAAAATTTTTGTCCTGGTTTGATAACCTCTGAGTTTCCTGTCACTTGTTAATTGTGCATACTCCAGTTTAAAAAGATGTGTAAGGAAAGGCGACAATAAGTAAATATAAAAGGTTTTAGCGAGGCAGTTTTATAATCATAAGTATTTCCTTTCTAAGCTTGAGGAGTTAGCAAAGATTTTCAGAATGTTGGTTCCATAAAGCGTAAGGCCAGTTCGTCTTCAAATAATCCTTCTGTTGGTTTTTCTTCGAAAAGTATAGGCGGTTGCCACCCTTCTTTTTTTAGCACGTCTAGTAAAACTTGCTTCCGTTTTTGCTGCAATTTGGTTGATAACTTTTGGTTTGTAGGAACAAGTAAAATAGGTTTTAGAGAGTTGTTTGCGCGCCAGTATTGGATAAATTGCTGTAAATATGGACGAGTCTCGGCTAAGATTTTTGTTCTGTTGGGCTCGAACCTGACAGTTATGTATGGATCAGATTTTGGAGTAATATTAACCCTCAAAAAAGCTTCGTTGTTACTGGCTTTAAACCCTTCGTGTGCCCATCTCTGTTTCACAATACGTTTCGCTACTTCCACCGCACCTGTTGTTGACGGTTCATCACTTTTAATTCGAATTGCCAGAATAGGTGCAATTTCCTGTGCAGATACTTCTAGATGATAGCTTTCAATCTTGGTGCCAAAGACCATTTCCAATTCTTTTATTAATGGCTCAACCCAATTGCGTATTCCTTCAAGATGTGCACTTGGAGTTGGCGGCGGTGGCGTTATCGCAACTGCAGGGCCTAATCCCGGAGAGAGTGTTGATACTGTTGGCTCAATAACACCACCAGCTCTTACTCGAAGTTGAGAAAGTTGCAATGTGATTGAACGTCGTAAGGTCTTAGTAAGCGCCTGTTCTACAGCAGTCACTTCCTCCGGTTTAAGATAATTCGTAGTACGTAACGCAACAGAAAGAAGCGTTTGGCCATTGGGTTCGTGTTTCATTTCCCATCCGCGCTCTACACGCGACCCTGGAATGCGTTCTAACTCATTACGTAGTACTGCTTCAATCTGATGCCGCTCGCGGGTTTGTCCAACAGCGGTTATAAGCGAGTAGAGAAGAGGTATCGAAAGTAATATCAATAAGGAAAAAGAGATGGCCAGACGGAAACGCGCACCGTATCGACTCTTTTCTGCACCATATTGATCTTGCGTGCGAAAGTGGGCCAGAGCAAAAACTAACGCTGCACTTACCACAATCGCCACCAAGTTCGTTAAAAAAAGCGCAAAAGCGCCACCAGCAATAAACCACTCTCTATAGAAAACCCCTTGGTATAGACCAAACCCTGTTACACATAGTGGTGGCATTACGGCTGTAGCGATCGCTACACCAGGAATCGTCGTGCTGCCTTTGCGTACTACCATCGTATAGGTGCCTGCTAATCCAGCAAAGAAGGCAATGAGAAGATCCATAAGGTTAGGTTGTGTGCGTGCCAGAATCTCAGAGGTGGTTTCCTTAAGTGGTGAAATGGAAACAGCAAACGCACTGATTATTACTGCAACAATAACACTGAGAACAATTGTGCGAAGCGCCTGACGTCCAAGTGTCCAATCTCCTAGTGTAAGAGCAAGCGCTGCGGAGAGAAATGGATTCATCAGCGGCGAAATCAGCATAGCACCAATTACTACGGCTGTGCTGTTAATGAGTAAACCAAGCAATGCAATCATACAGGCAGTCAGTACCAACAATAAGTACCCTGGCCGCATCTGATTATTAGTACGAATATCTTCATAGATTGCTCGTTTATCTTCCTCAGTTAAGTGCAATAGGTCAAAGTCACCTAAGAGCTGTGAAAGTTGACTCATCCTGATCTCCTCCATTGCCATTTTCAGCGCGAGTATTCTTGCCATATCACTCTTGCAGTTAGCTTGAGTAGGTAATCAAATCACATTGGAAACTCCACAGTAAAATTTTCATACTCTGCTTCTGCAAGAAAAACTGATTGAATATCATCGGCATTTGCACTCTAACTTTGCAATAATTTATCTCAGCAATAATTTTCAAGTCTTTGATCCCAAATTAACCATCCAGCAGTTAAGGAACTCTAATACCTCATTTGGTGGTTTAATCCACCAGTCAGCAACTGTAGATCGAAACTGTGGACGCGAGAGGATGCTTAGCCCTTTTCCTTTAATTGCATTGAAGGCGTCTTCATCTGTGAGATCATCACCCAAATAAGCCACCTTTGTCTTCTCATCCACTTCTGCAAGAAGCGTCTTCACAACAAAACCTTTGCCACGTCCTGGGACACATAACTCTATTCCTCCATCAAATTCATTTAGCCAAAGTCCTGTCTGCTTTGCGAGAAGCGCCAGATCGCTCCAGATGTTTTTGCGGATTGCTTTTATAGCCTCTGGATCTAATCCACGCCAATGCAAAGCAAGACAACCAGGCTTGTGCTCACAACGATCTGATAATCTAATTGTCCCAAGCCAGGTATCTGCCTCAAAAAGTCCTCGTAAAGCAAATTCATCAAATTGGGCGACCTCATAGGTCTCATCTGGCATTAATCGCTCCTGCCCATGAGAACCCCAGATTTCAGGCAATGGGTTTAGTTCAAGTAATCGAACTATGTCTGAAACCTGCCTTCCGCTTACTATTACAACTCTAGTATGTCTAGCCTCAATTATTGTTGTTAAAATTTCTCGCACACCAGGATATGGAAAAGCTTTATCTCGTTCGATCTGAAAAGGCGCTAGCGTTCCATCATAGTCAAGTAACAACGCGCCATGTTGCGCTTGTCTGATATTTTTTATAAAGCTATTGAAATCCATTTGTGAGTTGAGAATTTTCATCACTTTCAAAAGAGCCAGGTCGAATTAACAATAGTACTGATCTATATGATAGCATTACTATCATAATTACAAATAATAATTCTATTATTGACAATGTTGTTATAACAGCTTATCCTACGAATCGTCAACTCAAAATTTGTTTGCTAACGGAGCGACTATGGTGCGCATTTCGACCAGACGGGATAATGACAAAAGATTGCCAAAACTGATTAAACAAGAACAATGGATTAAACGTAAGCCAATAACAGAGTTGGGACAGCGTATAGTAAGCGCAACTGTTGAGGAATTTGCGTCAAAGGGACTGCTAGGAGCCAGAGTAGCTACAATTGTTCAAAATGCTGGTACTTCAGAGCCAGCATTTTATCGATATTTTGCTGGTATTAAAGAGGCAGCTCTTTATATAATGAGCGAATACTACTGGAAGCCATTAAACATACGCTTAAATCACTACCAACAAATAACAATAGATCCTGTGCAACTTTTTGAGGCACTTGTACAATCACTAATACAATCTACTACTGATGATCCAAACAGTTTTTGGTTATCAGAATCGAAGGTATTCCGCATAGTGGTAGCCCAAATGCGCAACCCTGCTTTATTGCCACATTCGATACTTGATTCAGAATATCTTTCTTTCATTAGTAAGCTCGAAGATATTATTAGCTTAGGGCAGCAGCAAGGAGACTTTGACCCTGTTTTACCTCCAGCGCTTGTTGCTCAATTTTTGGTTAGTGCCCTACACGGCTTATTATTGCACAACGGCTTTACCGTTAAACAGGTTGTTGTTCGGGAAAAAGATGTTAAAAAGGTTGCATATCGTCTTGTTGGTTTAAAAAACTCTCACCATAATAAGCTATATGATTTGTGATATGAATACTTACTCAAAAGTGACAGGTAGCAGCAAAAATTAAGCAGCTACTTGAAGTTTATCAAGTTTGTTTTGCCAACGTAAATTGTTACGTTGAATCTGCTCTTTGAAAACATAGACAACGAATTTCTGTTTCAGCTTGAAGATGGAGAAATGAGATTGTACTTGCTCATCCTTTCCATAGAGATGAATTAGCAGCAAGTAGGCGAGCACAGATAAAGCCACTGAGCGTTTTACTCTATCAGCATCGCGAGTAACTTGCATACGGCCCAAGTGCAAAGCTCCTTTCATCTGTTTAAATGTCAGCTCAGTGTGTCAGTCTCAACCCATAAAAAAATCGACCTGGTGTTCCAAACCTCAGTAAAGAAACTGCAGAGGAGGCCGCGAAGTTAATCCCGCCGGCTGGTAGGCATCGGCTACCTTTAAACTGGAGA
>JBFLVQ010000250.1:0-12170 GCA_040758525.1 Acidobacteriota bacterium | reverse complement strand
AAACTGACCGTAGGCACGTTCTATACGATGGAACTGCTCTCGCTTTAGATCATAGGGCAGATGCCGCTCACCACGGATTACCAACTTATCATTCTCAACATTTATCTGAATATGCTGCTGACGCACCTCAGGCAATTCTGCTTTAAGAATAAACTCTTGTTCCGTCTCATAGATGTCAACTGCAGGCATCCAAGCACCTGCAATGGTCTCCTCTTCTTCAACAGAACGGGGACGTTCTATCACATCCTCGAATAAGCGATTCATCTGTTGTTGTATTTCTATTAGCTCTCGCATCTGTTTCCATCGCCTTGATGACATAGATCTCCTCCATTTGTTTAGCTGGCGCGCTAGAGTGCGCCAGTGACGATGAAATGCATCTGACCAGTTGCCAGATCTCCTTCCAGAGATAATCTTTGATTGGGAGTAACTTCCCCTTTAAGCATTTTGATGGCGAGCGGATCCTTGACTAACGATTGTACGGCACGCTTGAGTGGACGGGCACCATAGGCAGGATCAAACCCTTCACGTACAATCAGCTCATGGGCAGAATCAGAAAGCTGTAACTCAATATGTCGTTCTGCCAGTGAAGCACAGAGTCTTTGTATCTGCACTTCAACGATTCGCTTAATCTGTTCGCGCCCTAGACTATGATAGATAACAATCTCATCAACACGATTAAGGAATTCTGGCTTGAATACATCACGCACCTGCTCCATTACCTGCTCCCGCATATGTGCTTCAGATTCTCCCGCCCATTCCATTATCCTATTACTACCAATATTCGAGGTCATTATCACAACAGTATTTTTAAAATCTACTGTGCGCCCCTTACCATCAGTAAGACGGCCATCATCTAGGATCTGTAGTAGAATGTTGAAGACATCTGGATGCGCCTTCTCGATCTCATCAAACAGTAGCACTGCATAAGGACGTCGCCGCACTGCTTCAGTGAGTTGGCCACCTTCTTCATAACCTATATAGCCGGGCGGCGCACCAATCAATCTGGCTACTGCATGCTTTTCCATATACTCACTCATATCAAGGCGTACAATTGCACGCTCATCGTCAAAGAGGAATTCTGCTAATGCGCGTGCTGTCTCGGTCTTACCTACACCAGTGGGGCCTAGAAAGATAAAAGATCCAATGGGGCGATCACGATCTTGTAATCCTGCTCGTGAGCGCCTTACTGAGTTAGCAACTGCGCTGAGGGCTTCTTCTTGACCAATCACACGTGCTCCCAATCGTGTCTCCATTGTGATCAATTTTTGCAACTCGCTCTCAAGCATCTTAGAGACTGGTATACCCGTCCATTTGGCCACTACATTGGCAACATCTTCTTCATCAACCTCTTCTTTAAGCATGCGCCCATACTCTTGCAATTCAGCCAATCTTCCATGATCTTGCTCAACTATCTTCTGCAACTCTACCATACGCCCATAACGTATCTCTGCAACCTTGCCATAGTCTCCTACACGTTCGTATTTCTCTGCTTCAATACGTAGATCCTCAAGCTTCTCTTTGTTGATACGTATACGTTCTATAATCTCTTTTTCAGATTGCCAACGTGCTTTCATTCCTGCGCTCTTCTCACGCAATTCGGCAATCTCCTGTTCAATCTTAGCGAGTCGCTCACGTGAAACAGGATCATCTTCACGTTGCAATGCTTGTCGCTCAATCTCACGCTGTATACGCTCGCGCTCAACCTCGTCTATCTCTGTCGGTAGACTATCGATCTCTATACGTAGACGTGAGGCCGCTTCATCAATCAGATCAATTGCCTTATCGGGGAGGAAACGATCGGTAATATAACGCTGTGAAAGAGTAGCTGCGGCAACAATAGCAGTATCCTTAATACGTACACCATGGTGAACTTCATAGCGTTCCTTAAGACCACGTAGTATCGCAATGGTGTCCTCGACATTGGGCTCGGCAACATAGACCTGTTGAAAGCGACGTTCTAATGCCGCATCCTTTTCAATATGCTTCTTATATTCATTAAGCGTAGTTGCGCCAATACAACGCAATTCCCCACGGGCTAGCGCAGGCTTAAGCATATTGGAAGCATCGATTGCTCCTTCGGCTGCTCCTGCTCCCACTAATGTGTGTAGCTCATCAATAAACATTATCACATTGCTATCTGCTCGGGTCACCTCTTTAAGTACGGCTTTAAGTCGATCTTCAAACTCGCCACGGTACTTGGCACCGGCTAGCATTGCTCCTAGATCTAATACTACTAGTCGCTTGTTGCGCAATGATTCAGGAACATCACCAGAAATGATACGTTGCGCTAGGCCCTCGACAATTGCTGTCTTGCCCACGCCCGGCTCACCAATCAGCACGGGGTTATTTTTGGTGCGACGCGATAATACCTGTACTACACGGCGTATCTCATCATCACGTCCGATAACAGGGTCGAGTTTACCTATACGTGCTAATTCTGTAAGATCTCGGCCATAACGGGTAAGTGACTGATAGCGTGACTCTGGATCTTGATCAACGATCTTCTCGCCACCACGGAATTGTTCTAATACTTTGTATAAGTCCTTGGCTGAGACACCATATTGACGTAGGGCACGACCCGCCGGCCCATCCTTCTCTTCGACCATCGCAAGCAGTAGATGCTCAGTGCTAATATAGGCATCTTGCAACTTGTCGGCCTCTTTCTGCGCTATGGTAAAAAGCGTATTCAGGCGTGTAGAGAGATAATGTTCTTGGGTTGTACCAGTAACTTTGGGCAGACGTTTAAGCGCTTCGGTCACCTCATTAGTAATCAATTGTGGACGTGCGCCAATCTTTTCCAGAATAGGTTTGACCACTCCCTCACTCGCTTCTAACATGGCCACCAGTAAGTGTTCCGGTTCAACATGCTGATGTTGAAGGCGTGCTGCTAGGGTCGTTGCTGAATCGATCGCCTCTTGGGCACGGATTGTAAATCGATCACGATGCATATATTCCCCCTGCTTATTATGAGCAAGAGCTCATAATAATACTTGCGTGTGATGCTGTCAAGAAACTACAAGCGTCTACACTAAAGTAAATCATAAGAGTTTGAGTTAAGGCATAATATTAGCGTAGTATCAGGCGACTACTGGCCCATTATATCCCGTTTCTCTTCATCAATTTCACGTAGTACATCAAGAATCAGGTTGGTGTTATTGGGGGCGGTAATAGTCTGTTTAAATTCGACAGGGGATTTCTCCAGTTCAAAAAGCCCATCACAGACATCAACAAAACAACGGAAGGCGGCTGTACCATGTGTCTGGCCTGCCTGTGCATCAGCAATCTGGCCATAATTGAAAAAGATACGACCACTAGTACTACTTGACTGGATCGTTAATATACCGGTAATACGGCTGTTTTCAATGATCTGAATAACATCAAAAAGGTTAATGATAGAGAGATCGCCAGAGAGTACTTTAACGGCACGCTTGGCAGCGCTAGCAGTAGCGGGATCAGTCTTCTGGGCAGGTTTACGAAGCGCCTCCAATTTAGCAGCGATCGAGATCCCTGGATTGAGATTTTTAGCTTGCATAAGCACAGAATTGGCGCGATCTAGATCACCAGCTTCAGCATATAGATTAGCGAGTGAAACCGAATGTTCAGCCGCCTTTTCAATCAAATTATGGTCGATACAGATCTCACACAATTTCTCACGCAATTGAACATTTTTAGGGAAGACTTGAACAGCCTGCTCTAGCGAGGCTACGGCACGTTCTATAAAGCGATATTTAACAAGCAATTCAGCATCAAGGATTATTCCTTCAACATCGATTCGACTATTTGGGCCTGAATGATCGTCAAACATTGTTTCGTGGTTGTATGCGAATTAGCTTGCTTACGGCACGGCCTGTCACGATTTGAGCGATTCGGTCAGCCATTTCAAATAGGGGGCCGAACCACTGTCAATCGGCAAGGCAATAATCTCCGGCGTAGTATAGCCGTGCAATGCTCGTACAGTTGTCTCTAATTGAGTGAAACAGGGCTGTTCCGTTTTAGCAATCAGCAGCAACTCTTGATCCCGACAGATCCTACCCTCCCAACGATAGATAGATTCGATCTGGGGAATAATATTGACACAGGCTGCCAACCGCTCCTCAACAAGTTTCTCCGCAATCTGGTGAGCCGATTCGTGGGTGTTCGTAGTGATTAATACAATTAGTGCCTCAGTCATGGCAGTTCCAGCTTAGACAGGTTATTATTCCTGTTCAATCCCCTCCGCCGTTTCGCCTTCAACGATCTCAGCTTCGAAGTAGGCATCAACTAGTTCGCGAGCGCGATCCAGATCACGTTCGTCAACCAGTAGATTAACAGCCGTAGCAGTTGTTGGGAAGAGCGTGCCGCTCGCGACCTCACCTTGCAAGAGCACACGTACACCATTCTGCTCAAGCACCTCTTGCACCATCTCTGCTTCTGTTGTGTTAGCAAAGGTACGTAGCACAACCATAGCAGTAGCACTCATATCATGTACAGTGTTTTCCGGTGTCAAGCGTTCTACCAGTTCGCGATTACAATCTTCACAACGTGTAATGCCCGCCTTAAATTCTCCTAAGCACTCTGGGCAAAAAGGCATAAGTTATTGTTCTCCCTGTTGATGGTTGCATGGGTGTAACAAGAAAATTCTACTAGACAATATGATCTACGAGCAAGCCAATTCAGGGGCGGGCGGCTGATTAAGGTGCCTGTGTAGACATTTCCGTGCCATAATTGATGCCATTTCAATGCAAATCTGACTAATGGAGCGAGCCATCAATGAACAATGCAGAGCGCGATCGCGGCACAGTCGAGACGCGTCTACGAGTGCGTTACGCTGAGACCGATGCAATGGGCATTGTCTATCATGCCAATTACTTTGTTTGGATGGAGATTGGGCGCACCGACTACTTTCGTGCGATTGGCTGCTGCTACCGTGAGTTGGAGCGTGAGTACCAACTTTTCACCCCGCTTGTAGAGGTAAGTTGCCGTTATTTAGCATCAGCTTCTTATGATGATGAGATCGCTGTCTACACACGTGTACTAGAATTTAACAAATGGTTGATTAAATTTAGCTATCAAATAAGGCGAATAACAGATGGGCGACTACTCGCTAAGGGTGAGAGTACACATCTAGTGGTGAATGCAGAGCGTCAGAGGACTTCACTGCCTGAGTCAGTATTGAGCGCACTACGCCAATATCTTGCCAACTGAGCGTAAATAGACAGCGGTTGGTTGACACTGGATGCAACGCAGCACTATACTGCTGCTTCTGTTTCTACTTGATCTTGCAGGAGGAAATGCGGCGTGCCGCGACAACTCCAAGGAGCACTTACTGCGGCGGGCTTTAAGTTCGCACTGATTGCCAGTCGTTGGAATGATTTGGTAGTGAGCCGCTTAATTAGTGGTGCGCTGGATGCGCTTGAAAGGCTAGGCGCCAGCGGGGATAATCTAACTGTGTGCCGCGTACCTGGCTCGTTTGAGATTCCACTTATTGCAAAAAAATTGGCTGAAAGTGGTAAATGGGACGCAATTATCTGTTTGGGCGCAGTGATCAGGGGTGAGACTCCACACTTCGACTATATTGCTGTCGAAGTAACTAAAGGGATCGCACAAGTCGCACTTGAAACTGGTGTGCCGATTGCCTATGGCATAATTACTGCCGACTCTGTGGAGCAGGCTATCGATCGTGCCGGAATGAAGGCCGGTAACAAAGGCTTCGAGGCCGCGATGTCAGCGGTGGAGTTGGTCAATCTCTACAGAGAGATTCAACATTAACTGAAGAGGTCGCGAGATCTCGTATTTAGGTGTGGGACAAAAACTATGGGTGCTCGACGTAAGGCTAGGGAGTGCGCCTTACAAATGCTCTTTCAATATGATATTGCCCGTCCGGATATGGATGAACTGGTTAAGACTTATTGGGAAGAGATGAATGAGGCGGCATCTCGTCCGGATGTATCTGACTTCGCCATTAAATTGGTGAAGGGTACGATCGAGCATTTAGATGAGATTGATGAACGGATTCGTAGGCGTACCGAGCATTGGCGCATCTCCCGTATGGCAGTGGTCGATCGCAACCTCTTGCGACTGGCTGTCTATGAATTTCTTTATGAATCAGAGACGCCCAAGACGGTAGTGATCAATGAGGCGCTGGAGATCGCGCGCCGCTTCAGCACCTACGAGGCCACGCAATTTATCAATGGCATCTTAGATGGCATTAAACGTGATCTGGAGGCTAGTTCGCAACAGCCACCTTCAGCCAAGAGTGCTCCTTCTGGGCATTGTTGATCTATTGGCAACAAGCTTTTCTCGTTGCCCTGAAGGTGGCCTAGTTAATTACCAATCGACCATTAACGGTGCTTCCAGACTGGTTTGCGCTTCTCTATAAAGGCTCTTAAGCCTTCGTGTGGATCCTGCATCCCCATTAGTTGGATCAAGTATTGTTCTTCGATCTTCTTGAGCGTCTCCTCAAAATCGCCATAGAATCCTGTATAGATCGCGCGCCGCGTCGCTTCTAGCGCTACTGCACTCTCCTCACGAAAACGTGCCAGAATCTCTTGAGTGCGTATCTCCAGTTGATCTTCATCTACAACAAAATTGACTAAACCCATGCTTTGAGCCTCTATGGCATCGATTGGCTCACCGGTAAAGATCATCTCAGCCGCACGTTTGATGCCAATTAAGCGTGGCAAGATGATCGTAGCAATCGGTGGAAAGACCCCCAAGCGAATCTCTGGTTGCCCAAATTTGGCTTTCTCAGAGGCAATCACAACATCACAAAAGGCTGCCAATTCACAGCCTCCACCAAGCGCAGGACCATTCACAATTGCCACAGTAGGTTTGGAATAGCTATATAAATAGCGGAAGATGTTGTGAAAGTTCTCTAGCATTTGATAGATCGTTTCTGAACGGTGTTCTTCAATCGATACCCCTGCCGAGAAAGCTTTGGAATTAGAGCTGGCAGCAAAGACCACAGCGCAAATTTGCGGCATTTTCATCAGGTGGTTGAGCACATCATTGATCTCCTTCATCATCGCGATGTTGAAGATATTGAGCGGTGGCCTGTTGAAGATAATGTAAGCAACACGGTCAGCTACAGTTAGCTGAATCGTCTCGTATGAGTTGGAAAGCCCAACTTCGGAATCTTCATACATAAGAGTTTCTACTCCTTGTTGGTGATGCGCATCATTAAAGCGCGCTCGATCTCGCCAGCCAATTCATCGGCGCGCGCAAGCAACGCGGCCGTTTTGCCACGCTGTTGTTCAACAAATCCTGTATCATTTATTGTCGCCAAATTTGTCAGAATATTGTAGTAGGCAGCGCGGACTGCGAGCGCAGCCAGACGTCCACCCACAGCCAGATCGGTAAGCACATTGCCATTACCGATCTGGGCCATTGTTGCTAATAGTTCCAAGACAGCAAATGCCTGTTCAGCAGTACGTAGTGGGACAGCAATCGCTTGTTTAGTAGCCTCTTCAATGGCTAATGTGCGTGCCTGCTTCTCTGTTTCGCTCTCCTTGGGCAATTTCATTGCTTGCATCACACCATCAAAGCTCTCTGCATCTTCCTGTATGCCTTGGCGTAAGCTATCAGCCAACTCAGCCAAACGTGTAAGAATCTGTTTTGCCTGATCCTCAACACTAGCATACTTCTTCTTGCCAATTGTAAGATTGCACATCATCTGTCCAAGTGCCGCCGAGAGCATACCGCAATAGGCTGCCACACTACCGCCACCTGGCGTAGGTGTGCCTGCCGCTACCAGGGCAGGAAAGCGGCCTACTGAATCAGCTAGGTTACCATCACTGCCTGATTGTTCGGCAAGCGCGGCCTTGAGTCGGTTTTCCAGTATCTGCTCTTCGCTGAAGTTCTCTAAACGTAGGTAGTAATCGCTGCAAGCATTAAGGGCCGCCTGCGGGACAAGTCCTACAATCTCACTTGAGAGTATGTTAACACCATAACGTTCGGCTTCCCTTTGCACCATCTCAAAAGCACGAAAGAGCGGTGTACCCTCAAAATTGACCATATTCATTGAGACCTGTACAATGCCACGCTCCTTCAATTCAAAACCTAGGGCTTTAACATAACGTAGACCACCACCAGCAAAACGCACTACTTTAGCGATCTTTTTTGCTACTCCTACATCACTAGTGGCGAGATTGACATTATAGGCAATAAGGGGTGGGCGTGCGCCTACCACAGTGGCACCTGCAGTAGGATGGATCTTGGCTTCGCCAAAATCTGGTTTACGATCCGGATTGGTGGTAATTTCGTTACGTAGGCCTTCAAATTCACCCTTGCGAATATCAGCAAGATTGACACGATCCGGGCGAGTGGCAGCAGCTTCATATAAGTAGATAGGAATCTTGAGCTCTTCTGCCATACGTCTTCCGGTCTCGCGCGCAAGCCGTACACAATCATCCATTGTCACTTTAGCAATCGGCACAAAAGGCACAACATCGATTGCCCCCAGACGTGGATGCTCGCCTTTATGACTAGTGAGATCAATTAACTGGACAGCACGACTGGCAGCGCGCACAACTGCCTCTACACACGCATCCGGCTCACCAACGAAGGTGATTACTGAACGATTATGGCTGGCATCCATTTCACGATCGAGCAATGCAACCCCGGCGACCGATTTGATTGCCGCGACAATAGCATCAACAACCTCAGGGCGTCGTCCTTCGCTGAAGTTGGGAATACATTCAACAATTCTTTCCATCAATTCCCCCTATGAACTACGGCACCGCGCTTGATTACTGTGTGCACAAGATTTGCGCCAAAGAAATATGGAATCTGGCGATAGTCCTGGCAATTGAAGATAACTAGATCAGCTTGCTTGCCAGGTTCAATCGAGCCGATCTGTTCGCCCAATCCTAAGCTATAAGCGGCATTTATTGTACAAGCAGCAAGTGTTTCTGCTGGTGTCATACGCATCTGAGTACAAGCAATGCTCATTACCATAGGTAGACTCGGTGTAGGAGAACTGCCGGGATTGAAATCCGTAGCAAGTACTACCGCCAAACCTGCTTCGATCAGATCGCGTGCAGGTGGATATTTCTTTAAGCCCAGATGAAATACTGAGCCAGGAAGCAATACAGGAATCACACCAGCAGCACGTAGGGCTGCGATACCAGCACTGTCGATCTGTTCTAAATGATCGGCAGTTGTAGCGCTCATCTCTGCAGCTAACCGTGCACCACCCGAGAGAGTAAGCTGATCAGCATGAATACGCAATCCTAAACCACAGGCTTGTGCAGCAGTTAGCACACGCCGCGACTCTGCTAGAGAGAAAACATGGTCTTCACAGAAGATATCGCAATAGCGTGCCAAGCCATTTTCAACAACTGCCGGGAGCATTTTTTCAATAACCAGTTGTAGGTAACTTTCCCTTGCCTGGCAATACTCATCGGGAATCTCATGCGCACCCAAAAAAGTAGCAATCAATTCGACCGGTCCTTCCAGGCTCAACTGTTTAATAGTACGCAAGCTCTTCAATTCATCCTCAAGTGAAAGACCATAGCCGCTTTTAGCTTCCGCTGTGGTGGTGCCATGTGCAAGCATCATTAGCACATGATGACGCGCCTCCTGAAAAAGCTCTTTTTCATTGGCAGCACGGGTGTGGCGTACGGTAAAACGTATACCGCCACCTTGAGCAGCAATCTCTTGATAGCTTTTCCCTAATATACGTAGTTCATACTCATGTTCACGTGCACCAATAAAGACTGGATGTGTGTGCGCGTCAATAAGACCAGGAGTAACAACACGCTGACCAGCATCAAGGATAGTAATGCCATCAAGTTGGGCTGCCAATTCATCATACGTGCCAACCGCTTCAATCTTTCCATCTGAGCAGATCACAATGGCATTACTTAGTATTGCCAATTGCTGTAAGGCTGCGCCAATACGTGGCGGTCCAGCTATCGTAACAAGTTGGCCGATGTTAGTTACAGCAAATTTTTCCATGGTGTTGGATCGATACCGTACACTGAGGCTAACTGATTGGTCAAGTTAAAGCAGGAAAGAGTAGGGAAGATATGGAAAAAAGATCGCTAACTAAAAGACCGCCTGGATTAGTATGAGTGCCCAGGCGGTCTTAGCGGAAAAGTAATGGATTGTTTACTGAACTTTCTTTACCGGAGTTTTTTTCTGTTCTGACTCTAGTAATGCAAAGAGTTCTTTAAGTAACTGTTCAGGAAGATCAATTGCGATCTTAACATCCTTACCTTGTCCAGATACGTTCACTTGATTGATAACTTCCAACAATTTAGCCTGCTTGGCATCCTGTTGTGCTTGGCCACCAATCATCATTTTACCAAGCTGTATTAGACCAATAAAACTATCAGAGATCTGTTTAGCTTCATCCTCGCTACGCACTAGCAGAGTAGTATCAAGTCGTAGTCCAGTGGCAAAATCGAGTGAGCCATAAGCACCACGCACAGCCTCAAACAGTTTTTCTATATTTCCTAGTGGGTTTGGCCCCTCACCACTTGTAGAGGTGGATGAGCTTGAGGATGCACTCTGATCCCCATTGCTTTCAGGATTGATATCCTCGTTGCCAAGAACTTTGGGTTTCTTGGTTTGGCTACCCTGTGCCGCTTCAATCTTCTGCTTATCAGGTGTAACACCAGCAAAACGGACTGGAGCAGCAGCATTGGTGCTGGAAATATATTGAGACATTTGGGCATTGGCAAGTAGGTTAGGACGCTTACCAACTTGTACATCAAGGGTCTGTTTTACGCTCTCAAGCGTACCAATAACTATTTGACTAGAGCTTAAAAAAGAGAGCGCAAACTGGTCGGTATTATAGGGTAAGGGAAGACCACGCCTACTAAGTCCAGGAGAATCGTTCCCGCCACTCTTTGAAGTTTTCCCACTACGGTTCTCAGAGAGTAGATAGATAGTTTTATTATTGTAGGTTTCGGAACTCATAGAGATTCTGTCTGGATGTGCAGCAATACCAGCAAGCATCTTTTCCCGATCAAAATTGCCATTGACAATCGCTTGAACATTACCGGGCTTGCCACCCATGTTCGTGCCACTAATCGCCACCTCCCGCAACTGCCGTATATCAATACCATACTTGAGGGCATCGGCTTCGAATTTATTGAACTCCTCTTTTGCCTTAGCATCATTGCCAATAAGCGAAAAGAACCTGGTATTAAGGAACTGCCCAACATCTATTAGTACAATAAAATCAGCGTTAGGCATAAGTGAGAGCATTTCATTAGAAACAGCTCGTGCCCGTGTTGCCGCAGCGTTAGCACGCAAGTTGCTGTAGACAGTACTGACAATTAAGGTCAGCATTAAAGTGGCGAGAAGCATTTTTTTCATACAATTATCCTCAAGTTGTTTTTCAATGACCGGGCCACACCTACCCAGTCTTTATTGTGAGCCTGAACCTTTTTTCGCATAGTAGCCACGTCGGTGTAGCACTTTCAGCTCTTTTGCTTCTTTACGGTTCAGTTTTACCGTAATGTTGCGGAACGAACCATCCAGCGCATCATTGCTGGGGGTATAGGATAGGATATATTGCTGGCGCAGATCTTCTTCGATTTGGCGGAAAGCGTTATCATATTCACTCTCATTCTTAGGTACAAAAAGCCGTCCACCCGTCTCCTCACAAAGATATTGCAGTGTCTTTTTGTCTATCTCTTCAGTAAAAACTTGGCCGCCATATTGTCCGCGTCCTTCTATACCAATAGCGTAGACCAGTACCTCAGAGCGCAAGGCACGCTCAACCGCCTTTTGCCGGCTATAACTAGAAGTAGTATCGCGTCCATCTGTAAGCAATATAATAACGCGTCGGCCAGCCTCACGTGAGAGTAGTTCATCAGCGGTTACAAAGATTGCGTCATAAAGAGATGTACCAGCATAATCAGCACCGCCTAAAGGTGGTGTACCTGCAACCGAGGCAGTGCTGGCGGTAAAGCGTATGTCATCCAATGCACGGCGGATCTGTTTCACATTCGAAGTAAGTCCCTGAAGCATCTCCACATCTCTACGAAAAGTGACTACTGCCGCCAGATCACGTTCAACACGGATCACCTTTTCTAGGAAACGAGACGCAGCTTCCTTCTCGGCAGGTAGTGTGAGCTCTTGGCTGCCACTGATATCTACTACTAAGGCAAAAGTAAGCGGGAGATCTGTTTCACGGGTAAAAGAGAAGACCTCTTGAGGTTTATTATCTTCCAGGACCG
>JBFLVQ010000249.1:0-12174 GCA_040758525.1 Acidobacteriota bacterium | reverse complement strand
GCGGTTTTGGTTTTATCATATTACTCTCTATTTTGCTGGTTTTGCTTGGCCTATTCTCTTATACTTTTTCCGACTTCGCCAGCAGTAACATAAATTAAGAGGGATTATTTTCCCCCTCGCGCTCCCCCCAAGATTCTCTAAAGACCAATCTTCAGCGATTGCCGGAGGCCGCTTTGGTGGCCTTAATAATAATATCTTCAGGCGAACAAGGGCCATTTTCACATTGACGTAGTGTGCGTATTAGATCATCACCGGGTTTGACTTCTCGTTGTTCTGGAGGCAAAACTTCGCCGGCTTGGGCGGCTGCTTCACGAGCCGCTAGCTCTTGGCGAGCTTTTGCGATCTTATCCTGCGAGATACCAATTAGCTCTAATTGACCATCGGGCACTTTGGCAAGCAATTCTAGGGGCAGGTTAAAATTACGTTTCTCTTCCTGCGCCTGATAATTGAGCGATAAGAAGAGCAATGTGCGAGCATAATTGACACGTACCTCGACAGTCTTAACAGGATAGTTAACACTAATCTTAATGTCTTCGTCGGGCACAACTAGATCACGCCTTTTAAGAGCTGCGCGTACATGTTCACGTAGTGACACAATTGTGGTTCTGCTGTCATATAGAATGACATGTAGATCCTGTTGCAACAGCTTTCGTTGTGTATAGTGTAGACCCAGGCTGATCAATATATAAAAGACGAATAATGCTGCTCCTAATGAGGCGATACGACGCAGTTTCTTAGTACTGACAGGCACCATCTCGATTTGTGGTAATGGGCCTGAATGCGTGCCTGTAGGTCCAAAGGATGGCGGCGCGATCTCATCATAAATACGGCGAAATTGTGGAATATTGCCAATATCATACCATTGGCCGCTGCCTTTACGCGCCTTGTGTGTCTTGCGTATACGACCTGCACGTATCCAGGCTTCTACCGCATCATCGGCCATATTCTCGTGGAACATGCCATTGATCTCGATTGTCCAATTATTGGCCAACTGTCCTGTGATCTGCTGAGTGTTGCTACTATTATTTTGCGCAACAGTCTTTTGTACTACTGTAGGTGGTCCAGCAAGATCTTCTGAAGTACTCTGTATAGGTGCAGTATTAGGCGCTGGCGTTGATACTGGTGTCAGCACTGGCGAAGCAACTGGCAGTGGTGAAGCAATCGACTTAGTAAAAGCGACCGTTTGCGACTGTTCCTCTTCTGGCTGTTGGATAATGGTGCTAAGCTTGGCCTTCTGATTGACATAGGAGGACATAACAAAGCTGTCAGTAACCAACAATGGATCTTGCGCCACCTCTTCAGTCTTTTTCCGATCAGACTTGTCAGCAGTAGTATTACCGCGCTTGGGATTAGCTGCTACGGTGGTGTCAGAGCGCATAGAAGATCTTAGTGGGACAGTGCTGGCTGCCTCATTAAGCACTGATTCAAGCTTTACTAGTGCGCCAATCGCTTTTAGCCGTTCTGCTACCTTGGTAGCCTCATCTTGAGGCACAGCCTTTTTCACAATAACAGGAGCATTATCAATGATCTCTTCTGCCTTTGTCGCTGGTAAGCCAAAGTTTCTCTGTAGGCCATCTATTACACGTCGTCGGCATTCATCAGTATTCTCAGCAAGACCTTGCAAAATTACTCGCCATTGATCGGTCTCGGCAGCTTTGAGGGCTGCTTCTAATTGATCGCTCAAATCTGAGGCCGATTGTGGACGGTGTGCGGGCTTTTTCTCCAGCGTACACATTACTACCTGAGAGAGTGCCACAGGTACACTAGGACAGAGCTGATTGAGTGGTTTAGGCTCTTTAGTTACATGCGCGACAATGATTGCCATAGGCACATCTGCCTCAAGTGGCACCTCGCCAGCCAGCATCTCATAAAGCATCACACCAATTGCGTAGATATCAGCACGATGATCAACAGGCTCGCCATTGCACTGTTCCGGAGACATATAATGAGGTGTGCCAAGTAGACTGCCAGTGTCAGTGATCTTGCCCAGTTGTTGTGTATCCTTAAGCTTGGCAATACCGAAATCGAGTACTCGTGCCATCTCGCGATTGTCTATCATCTCGATCATCACATTATCTGGCTTGAGATCGCGATGTACAATGCCAGCTCGGTGTGCCGCCGAGATTGCCGCACAGATCTGCCGACCTATATTGACGGCACGTTCGGGTGATAGTCGCCCTTCACTACGCAGCAGATGGCGTAGTGACATACCATCGATATATTCCATTACTAGGTAGATGATTCCATCACTAGTCTGACCAAAATCGCTTACTGTAACCGCATTAGGGTGCTTAATCAGGGCTGCCGCTTCTGCCTCACGCTGGAAACGACCTAGTGCATTAGGATGGGTTTCAATAAAGTCGTGGGAGAGGACTTTAATTGCTACCTGCTTGTTGAATTTAGTATGGCTGGCAATATAGACAGCACCCATACCACCACGCCCTATACACTTTTCCAGCTTATACTTGCCTTCAATGGTAACGCCAATAAGGGGATCGATACTGTGTCGTCCACCATCTGCTGGGCAAGGCTCTAGGAAGTCTTCAAACTCTTTTTTGCATTTTACACATCGTTTCATAAACACTACCTGGCACTTCTTATCTGATTTCAGTGCTCTCATTTTAACTGTCTAGCACTCGTTTGTCTGCAATAATTCTCTTTTTTTGGCCGGATGTAAGGACTTACTCACTTATTGCACAACAAATTGCACAAGGACAGAGTTGGCGTAACTGTAGCCAGGTATAGATACCTTTGTCATGGCCATCGCTAAAAAAGAACCTTACACCATAATGGCCCTCATGGGCGGCGCCTGTGATTGTAAGGTGTTGAGAAAATGCGGTTGGATCTATACGACCCTGGTTGATACGTTGATTACCACAGATTGGGCAGCTACATTCAGCGCGTAAGTATTGTATTGGGAAGACACTCACATGCCCATCATCCCAACGGATCGTTATTTCCTCCGCTGTGGTTTTACTGATCTCACTTGGAATCGAAAGCGCCATCACCGTCTTCTCCTCAAAGCGTTGTATAACACTAGCAATTATAATCGATTTTGCTAATCAATACTTAGTTGGGCTTGGTGGGTGGCGCTAAAGAGAGTAAAATAACAGTGTTGCTAAACCAAGATACTATCGCAAATCCAACTAAGCTGGTGCATAGACTATGACGTATAGTAGTGAAAATACGATCAATGGGATAGCCAAAGGGGAAGAGTTTCGTATACGTATGCGGGGCGGGCTTTCGCCCGAGATAGTACGAGAGCTTTCAATACTTTCACCAATGCGTGCTACGCTCTCGTTAGTTCTGAATTGGGGCAGTATTGCCCTCTTTATTACTGCTGCAACCTGGTGGCCACATCCTTTTATGATCGGCTTGGCGGTTTTGGGTATTGCTGCTAGCCAACATGGTCTGGCTGTGCTGGCTCACGAGTCTGCTCATTATCGAATGTATCAGACAGGTTGGCTCAATGATCTGGTGGGATGTTTGTGCGCAATACCACTAGGACTTTCTATGATGACTTATCGTCTGGTACATCGTATCCACCATAATCATCTTTACGAGTCGATTGATCCTGATTTAGCGCTGATCGCCGGTTATCCACGTGGCCGTCTATATTTATTAAAAAAACTTGCTAAGGACCTAGTAGGCATCACGGTGTTAAAGAACTATCGCTACTTTTTTGGTAAGAATGCGCTTGGTAGTAGTTCATTGCCTGGGATTGATGATACTTCGCCACGCTTGAAACAGGCTGCTGCGCGTGATCGCAAGCTTGTGATTGTATTACAAGTAGCAGCACTAATATTTTTTATTATTATGGGATGGTGGCAAGCCTATCTGCTCTTATGGGTATTGCCGCTGATTAGCGTTTTACAAGTAATTCTGCGCTTGCGCGCAATTTGTGAGCATGGTGCAGTGACTGACACAACTATACCAACAAAAGCAGCTCGTACCACATTAGTGCCTTTCTGGATAGGCTGGATACTATTTCCTCATCAGGTCAATTATCACATAGAACATCACCTATATCCTTCTGTACCACACTACCGACTTGCCGAGTGTCATCATCGTTTGTGCGAAACTGGCTTGCTAGTAGATGCCGAAGTTGCCACAACTCTCTCAGCAACGCTACGCAAGATCTTTGCTTCGCCAGCACTATAAATAGAGAATAGAAAGAATCAAAGAGAAGTTAGGAATCAGCGCGCTGGTTGCTCGCTGATCTCTATCTCCAGACTCTTTTTGAGAATTGGGAACTTTTTTTTGCTATTGGCGCTTAATGGAATGAAAGAAATATTGAGGAGATTAATAATGGCAAAAGAAGTAATGATATCTTTCATTGCGCTAGTAGTGTCTCTAGTTGTTGTTCGACCTGGTTTCGCACAAGAAATTTCTTCACCATATCTTGATAAGCAGGAGGTAAATTCGCTCCCTATGGAGCAGACTCAACTTGCCGCACGTAAGAAGGCAAAGAAACTTCGTCAAGCTCATTTTATTATGGGAGCAATTCAGACAATCGATGGATCAATGGTAAGGGTATCAGGAACAAGAGTCTTACTCGATCTTACCGAAGCAAAGATCAAATCGGCGCTTACTGGTGAACGGTTAACACTTGATGATATCAGTGTGGGAATGCAGATTTCCGCGACCCTAAATATACCAAAGAAATCTAAGCCCAGCAGTCACCCGATCAAAGCTAGAACAGTTTTTGTCTCGAATAATAATCAAGGAGTAATGGTAGGAGAGTTACAAGATGTTAACTTGACAGATCGATCACTAAGACTGTTAAACCATAGAGTTTTTGTTAGTGAGGATACTATATATCAAGGTAAATTGAACAAGCTTGGTGATCTCAAGCAAGGAAATATGGTAATGGTTGCCGTGCAGGATACGGAAAACGATCTAGTTGCCCTCAACGTTATCAAAGTCGTAAAGAATAAAAATAAGAAAAAGAAAAATTAACTCTGTCCTGTCCAGGGCTCAATCAGCTCAGGTCCATCATGTGCGGGACTATTGACTCTAGTTGATACCGTATACGCTTCCATCAGATCTGCTGTATAAGGTTTCAACAATGGTAGTAGTTTGGCTGGTTCATTGATAGCAGGGTCAAGCCAGATCGCTTCTGCCTCTTTAGTGAGAATAACAGGCATACGCTCATGTAGCGGTCGCATCATCTCGTTGGCGTCGGTGGTAATAATAGTGTAGGTCTTCAATTCTTTGCCATCCGGCGCCGACCAGATATCATAGAGTCCAGCAAGGGCAAAAATATCGGTCTCTTTGAGATGTATAAAATAGGGTGTCTTAGCAGCACTCTTTGCCTTACCAGTAACTTTCCATTCGTAAAAGCCACTCGCTGGTACTAGACAACGCTGACTACGTAGTGGTTTACGGTAGGCTGGTTTGGTCTCAATTCCTTCTACACGCGCATTGATAGTAGAATATTTTACTTTTGGATCTTTGGACCAGGAGGGCACTAGCCCCCAGGACATCAATTCTACATGTCGATCACGATCATGTACTACTACAGGATTATGCTGACTAGGGGCAATATTGTAGCGAGATTGAAACTCGAAGGGTAATTGTTCTACGCCAAAACGTTCTTGTAGTTGTTTTGCTGTTGCTTTCAACATATATCTGCCGCACATAGTTATCCCTCACAAAATATCAGTATTTATTGGCACCAGCCTGCCTAAGCAATGAGACAATTTCGAAGTGATTAGCAGTAGTCGCATAACTGAGCGCAGAGCGACCAAACTTATCTACTGCATTGATGTCGGCGCCTTTCTGCATCAGCAGTTTGACAATATCTTTATGCCCTTCCTTAGCCGCATGCATTAAGGCAGTCTTATTTTCAAGATCTCTACCGTTGATATCGACACCAATCTCTAGCAGGCTCTTCACACTATTAATATCGCCTTGACTGGCGGCATAGACGAGGGAGACTTCTCGCCCTTTACGGCAGCCTGATAACAGTATCAGTACTGACAATAATAGGATCGCCCAACGCGTCGCCGGCATAAAGCTCTCCTTATACGAAAATAGTAGCTGATAAGAAAAATACCATCACTGGCGGGATCGAGCAATAAGGCCCCACCATATTGATGGATTAGATCGAGCTTTGATATTAGATCGTGTTAGTTGTGATTGCTCTTAAGCACCTCTCGCAAAGTTGAAAGCAGTGCCTTAGCTGTGAAGGGTTTGGGAAGAAATGCCCAGACATCATTGAGTACGTCTATATCAATGCCGGTTGGTGACAATCCACTGATAGCAATAATTTTGATATTTGGTTGCATCTGTTTTAGTGCGCGTATTGTCGCCTCACCATCCATCCGTGGCATCATAATATCTGTAATCACTACTTGTATACTGTCTCTATGGCTAGCATAAAGGCCAATTGCTTCAACACCATTGCCGGCTGCCACTACTTGGTAGTTATAGGCTTCCAATGATGATTTAATGATCTCCCGGATAGAGGATTCGTCATCAATAACAAGCACCATCGTGCCATCTCCGACTATCAACTCTGATTCTGGTTCAACTGCCTGACAAATAGTTGCTGGCACATTGGCAGGTAGATAGATAACAAACTCGCTACCCTCATTTACTCTACTGTTAATCTGTAGGAAACCGCCTTGCGACTTAACTATACTTAAAACCGTAGAAAGCCCTAGCCCGGTACCTTTGCCCGGTGCTTTAGTGGTGAAGAATGGCTCGAAGATCTTCTCCCTAAGTTCTGTCGCGATGCCTGTACCGGTGTCGGAGACAGTAATGACTACATAAGGTCCTGCTTTAGCCTCACCATTCATCATTATATGATTATCATCAAGAATAATATTCTTTGCTGTGATACTTAGTGCACCACCATTAGGCATCGCATCACGAGCATTGACACTAAGGTTCATTAGTATTTGATGTAGTTGTGTAGCATTGAAGGAGATTGGCCAGATGTCGGTAGGCGCATGGCAACTCACTTCAATCAACCTAGGAAATGTCTCCTGAGCAACTTTCATTATCTCCAAGATCAAATGTCTAGGCTGAATCAATGTTTTAGTGCTCTCTATACCGCGACTGAAGGAGAGAATCTGTTTGATCAGATCTGCGCCACGCCCGGCTGACAATTCTACTGTGTCTATTAATTTGCTGATCTGTTTATCATTAGTTTTCCTTTTTAGCAATTGTACTGACATCAGGATAGGGGCAAGGATATTATTAAGGTCATGAGCAATGCCGCTTGTCAGTGCGCCAATATTTTCAAGGCGCTGAGCGCGCAAGAATTGTGCCTCGATCCTCTTTTTTTCTGTAACATCAGTATTGACAATAAAGATCGATTTGGGCTGATCTTCACGATCAGATACCAGTGTCCAGCGTGTCTCGACAATAATATCCTTGCCTTCCCTAGTTACTTGCTGCAACTCTCCTGACCAAGCCCCCTTTTCAAACAACTGTTTATATGCTTCTGTTAGTTGTATAGGATCTTGTCCACGTACTAGATCACAGAGTTTCTTTCCTTTTGCCTCCAGAACAGTGAAACCATAGAGCCGTTCAGCGCTCTTATTCCAGAAGAGTATACATTCCGCTAGATCATGCACAATGATTGCGTCCTGCGCGATATCGAGTAAGGTAGCCTGTTCACGTATCAATCCATCTGCCTGTAACAAGCGACGGTAACGATTGAGCCTGATGATTGTACGTACACGTGCACGTAGTTCTGCACGATCAAAAGGTTTGGTGACAAAGTCATCCGCGCCTGCCTCCAGTCCTTGACGACGGGAATCGGCATCATCAAGAGCTGTTAACATAATTATGGGAAGTTCTCCTAGCAGGGAGTCAGCACGTAAGTGGCGACAGACCTCAAATCCATCCATATTTGGCATCATTATATCTAACAACAACAGGTCAGGCGTATGGCGGCGTGCCTGTTCTAATGCGGAGAAGCCATCATTGGCAAAGATTATATTGTAGCCTAGGGGAGCAAGTAGTGACTCTACAGTCTCTCTTCCTGCTTCCTCATCATCTGCAATTAGTATTGTGCTGTTATTATCCATCTAGAGCATTCCCCCTTGTTTCTACTAATTGAGCAGAGCCAGTTGCGCCTTGATACGTTTGAGCAGATCTTTCAACTGAATCGGTTTGCTAATATAGTCGTTTGCTCCTGCCGCTAAACAACGTTCACGATCTCCTGGCATTACCAATGCTGTCACAGCAATAATAGGAATCTTCGTCAATTGATCATCCTGACGGATACGGCGGGTTGCCTCTAGGCCATCCATTCCAGGCATCTGTACATCCATCAAGATCAGATCCGGCCTATTCTCCTTGGCTTGTTCTATAACTTCGCGACCATTACGGGCGATCTGCAAGCGATAACCATGGGCAAGCAGGTAATTACATACTGTCTCGATATTGGTTTCACAATCTTCGGCAAGCAGAATCAGCTTTTCTGCTTCATTATGTGCTACTGGTGTAGTTGTCTCCTCAGAGCTATTGTCGCGTAGTTTAGCTAGTTTTCTTAATGCCTTTCCTAACTGTTCGCGTGATATTGGCTTGACAAGATATTCATTGGCGCCTTGTGCCAATCCTTGTGCGCGTTCATCTAATACAGAAATTATCAATACAGGAACATTCTCTAAACGTGGTTCCGATCTGAACTGGGCAAGGATATCTAATCCAGAGAGATCGTGCAGCATGATATCGAGTATGATCACATCGGGCTGGATCTCAAGCGCTTTATTGAGTGCGCCTTGACCTTGATGATAGATCACTACATTCACCTTCCACTCTGTTAAGTAACGCTCTAACTGTTCGGCATGGGCAGAGATATCTTCGATTACCAGTACACGATTTATACAGGTAAGCTTATCTATGGTTGTCAACTCATCAGTGATAGATGGTTTGGTGACAATATCTTTCTGCCAAGGCAGCGAGATGGTAAAGCGGCTGCCTTGGCCTAGTTCACTCTCAACCGTAATACCACCGTCATGTAGCTTTACCATTCGGCTGACCAATGTTAATCCTAATCCAGTGCCGTTATGGTGCCTGGCTAGACTACTATCCAACTGTACAAAAGGTTGGAAGAGGTGTTCCATATCTTTTGGTGCAATACCTACACCAGTATCCCAAACTGAAAAATGCACAGTTGCTTGCACCGGGTCAGAGGTTACTTCTAATCCTATCGCCCCGCCATTGTTGGTAAATTTGATTGCATTCGAGAGCAAGTTTACTAATATCTGTTTTAATCGTCGTGCATCTGCCTGGATCGTCTGGGCAATTTTGTCAAAAGACCAGTCTACTTTGATCTGTTTTTTGTTAGCTGACTCTTTCATTATTCGTAGGCTTGCCTGACAGACCGATTCGATCGCGACTGCGCCAATCTGTAGTTCCAGTTTGCCAGCTTCAATCTTGGAGAGGTCTAAAATATCGTTAATCAGCATAAGTAGATGTCGGCCACTCTCTTCCACAGTAGTGAGTGATCGCTTTTGTCGCTCGTTGAGTGGACCATAGGTCTGTTCCAGCAGGGCTTCGGTAAGACCCAAAATAGCATTAAGCGGTGTGCGTAGTTCATGGCTCATACTAGCGAGAAACTCATCTTTGAGCCTACCAGCGCGTGCCAGTTGTGCGTTAGCAACACTCAATTCCATTGTATGCTCGGCTACTCGCTTAGTCAGTAAGGCACGTTCTGCACGTAATTCCTCTTCGGCAATACGACGTTTTTCTTCTAGCGCGATCTCATATTCTCGTCGCCGGTAACTATCATATAGGATACCAATTGCACGTGAGATCGCTTCAATCTTGGCCTGTTCTGCGCCCATATAGCCACCAGGGCGATTCGCTACTCCGATCATTCCAACAATTTCATTCTCCTTACTGATCGGTACACCAAGAAAATTACGTAATGGTGGATGGCCAGCAGGCCGACCACCACTACGCGAATCATGCATAGGGTCATTAGAGATTAATGTTTGACCATTGATGATTACAGGGCCTAGCAGATTATTGAAGTTTGTGAACTCTAGATAGCCCTTCTCATTGTAGGTGCGTATTGCCTCCTCATAGAATTTATGATTCTCGGTTTTATCCCAAACAATCCCTTCATGTGCAATTACACGCAGTACCTGTCCTTTCACAACTACCCCGACAAACCCATATTCACTCGCAGTTTGGACGAGTGCGCTACGCAACAAGATAGTACAAGATTCGTGCCAGTTTCCTGTATCTAGGAAGATCGTCATTGCACGAGTAATAGCAGTCAATTGTTGGCTCTTCTCCTCTAGCGCAGTCTGTGCCATCTTCTTTTTGATTCCCAGCGCTATTTCTGTAGCAGTTAGTCGCATCGCTTCTAAGGTAGTTTCCGAGAGTGGTCGGTTGGCAAACATTGCCATTATTCCTACCAACTCGTCATCAACAATCATTGGATAGCCAGCAAAAGCAACGGTAGCGGTCTTTTCCACCCACTCCATATTGACGTTGGGATCGTCAATAATGGAATTGGTTAAATGGGGTTTACGCTCCTGTGCAATCATGCCAATCTTCCGCGTGCCTACCGAAACATAATTGTCTGTCTCATTGGTATCTGGAGAAATTTCTGCACTAGCCTGTAGTTCTAGTGCGTCATTGTCCGCATTTAATATCCAGATGCACGCGAATGTAGCATTGAGATGTTTTACCAAGGCATTAGCGCATAGAGATAGGATATTGTGCAGAGTGTCATTACGAGTAAGTGCCAGTCCTATATCTGAGCTGAAAGCGGCTAGTAGCGCCTGCTCTTTCAAGATATCTTGCGAGTTTTTCTCGATAGTAATGTCTGTTGAGAAACCATTGACATATTTTGTCCCATCTTGCTCGTAAGTGACATTTGCCCGGTCGCGTAACCAGATCCATTTGCCATCCTTTCTTTGAAATCTATATTCGATATCTATGGGAAGATTCTTATTAAGAAGAGACTTGAAGGCGGTCTGCACAACACCTACATCGTCGTGATGTATAGAACGAAATCGTATACAGTTACTGTCTTGCAAAAACTCTTCCTCAGTGAAACCGATAATCTTCTTAACATTCGGACTTACGAAAATAGGTTTACCTCGGCTGCTTAACCTCCAAGTGATATCAGGAATACTGTTAACCAGTGAACGGTACTGTTGTTCGCTCGCTTTCAACACTTCCATAGCTTCACTTCTTGCCATTGCGCGGCCAATCTGATTGCCAATCGTTGTCATCATTTTAACCAGTTCTTCATTAAGTGGCTGATGTTGCTTACTGAAGAGCTGTATAACAGCGACTGTTTCTGAGCCCTGTTTGAGAGGAAGGGAGAATGCCGAGCATAGTCCTACCCGCACAGCCATATCATGACGTAAGAAGTTAGGATCATTAGTTATCTTTTCAAACCATAGAGGAATGCCAGTTTTCCAGGCTTGGCCGGGAAACCCTGTTCCAATTGCTAACAACATCTTCTCTCCAATACCAATAAATTCCTCGGCTTGGGTATCTGGCAGTTGATAGCTGTTGACACAACGCAATCGCTGGATGGCGCGATCTAATTTCCATAACTCTCCTACATCCCAGCCAAAGTTTTGCATAATAATTTCTAGGATGCTGATTATGGCGTCGTCCAGAGTGGGTGCTTCAAGAAGGTTGAGCAGGCAATGCTCGATCAGGTTATTCGCCATAAGGATGCCTCGAAATAGATAACTAACAATTACGACAGAGTCGTGAATAGTTAAAAAAGATCATCTGAAGCAAATTGCGCACCAGAAATGGCTATATATAGAAGTTACCTAATAAGATAGATTTAGAAGGTAGGTAAGAGATACCTAAGCAGCTTTTGTCTTAAACCAAGATAACCAGTCCAAGATTTGGACAAGGCAAAGGTATTTATGTAACTATCTCTGTAATAATATTAGTAGAAGCAAAAAATGATCAATCAACTGGAAACCCCGGACAGACTTTTTCACCTGGAAGTCTGGCGCTATGAAAAAGACTTGGGTTCAGATGTTAGATAGCAAGATTAGCGAATGGCTATTCGATCAAAGTAGATCATAATAGAGGCTACGGCTGTGACAGAAAAGCAACCCGCCGCAAGCTGCCGTCCCTTTATGGCGTGCAGATAGGCGGGTTTATTCTTCGGCTTTAGCCGGTTTTTTTCATTGTGTTCCATAAAGACCAAATATATACTCAAGCGAA
>JBFLVQ010000248.1:0-12268 GCA_040758525.1 Acidobacteriota bacterium | reverse complement strand
CATTTATCGGCAACGGCATTAAAAAATGAGAAAGGAATTTATTGGCCATTCAAAGACGAAGTCTATTTGGGGTTAGCGCACGGAGCTAGTGGTATAAGTCTATTCTTTCTCTATTTGTATTTGGCAACCAGAGACGAACAATATCTAGATTTAGGCAAAAAAACTTTAGATTTTGACCTAAACAATGGTGAGGAAAATCTTGATGGCGGCATTTCCTGGAGAGAGTATCTGGCAGGACCACCAATACTATATCCATATTGGCGATATGGTAGCGCTGGAGTTGGGTCTGCTGTTTTAAGATATTGGAAATTGTTGGGCGAAAATAGATATCAAGAACTTCTAGAAAAAATTTATGTAGACACTGATAGAAAATATGCGGTTTTTCCTGGTTATTTTACAGGTCTTGCAGGACTGGGCGATTTTCTCCTAGATTTACACCTATTTACCCAGCAAGACAGATATTTGGAAAGCGCCTACAAAGTTGCCAGCGGATTGTTACTTTCCAAAATTGAGAAACCCAATGGTAGTGCTTTTCCCGGAAATGGACTAGCACGCATTAGTTGCGACTATGGAACAGGAAGCGCCGGGGTAGGGCTTTTCTTTCATAGATTACATACCCACGATGTCGGAAGTTTTATGCTTGATGAACTATTTATAGAGATAGAGAGAATCCAATATCTCGCCTAGTTCCAGCTTAACTTATGGTGTTATAAGCGATAAGTTGTAGTTAAGAGATCCTCATATGAACAAAGAAGAAATTGGTTTACAATGGGATAAACCGATAAAATCAAAGACTTCTAAACCTGCTTCATCATCGACTATCAATAGTAAAATTCTACCATTTCTCGGTTGGAGGAAGAAACTCGGTTATGTGGTAGGAGAACATAAAGCTCGTTTTGTTTCCTGTCTATGCTTAGGGTTGTTGTTAAATGCTTTCATTAGTGCCACCAATCCACTAGCTTTAAAATATCTTTTTGATCAAGGGATTATCAGGCAAAATTTTAAACTTTTCACCATACTAGGATTGGCTTTCGTTATCTTATTCGCCGTATGGCGGGTCGCTACTCTTATTTATGGACTCTGTGTACAGAAGCTAAAAACTAATATTTTGACGGCTCTCTCCTTGAGATTAGTGCGAAGTTATTACAAGATACCTTATAAAGAGATTATCAATCATGAAAATGGTTACTTTATTTCCAGAGTATATGATGAGATCTACGTCAATACCTTACCCATTGTAGATAGTTTCTTTGCATTACTTAATGCCATTATCTCTCTGTTAGTGGCTCTATTGGTAGTAAGTTATATCTCCTGGAGAGCAACTATTGTGTTGTTAGTGGCAACACCTGTACTTTATAAACTTTCCCGCTATTTCGGCGCTAAAATCAAAGAGGAATCAAAACAGGAGCAAGAAGAAGAAGCACGTCTGCGGGGTGTGCTGGGAAGAGCGCTGGCAGCTTATAAACTCACTAGGGTTTTTCAACTACAAGAAGTAGTTCTCTCCAAGACTGCAATGCATCTTAGTTATTTTATAGATGCTTTATATTCACGCTATAAAACCAGCGCCATATATCAGACTGCCGGTAATCTATTAATATCTTTCATAGAAACTGCCGCCATAATCAGTGCCGGATATGAAATGTTGAATGGTCGCATGACCTTTGGCGGGTTTATGGGTTTCACCAATGCCTTTTGGATCGTTATTGGCTCATCAAGGGAGATTTTTGATCTTATTCCCGCATTTTCTAGAACCAGCGCAGCCATTGAAAGATTAATGGAGTTTGAAAACAGAGTAGCTCCATTGACAGCCGTACACCATACGAATTTTCTACACTTGGAAAAAATCTCCTTTTCTTACAACGGCACATCTATATTGAAAGATTTCAATCTTAGTGTCGAGCAGAAAAGTCGAGTTCTTATTGTTGGCCCCAATGGCTGTGGAAAAAGCACTCTGGCTCATTTGGCGGCAGGCTTTTTGCCGCCTACCAATGGTGAAATCTACACCTTCGAATTAAATAGCATTAGCGCTGTAATTCTTCCTTATGACTTCATTCCCGGCACAGTTAAAGACAATGTAGCTTTTGCTGCCCATCCATTGCAGATCAATCGCTTCTCAGCGCTAGCACAAGAGTTTGGCTTAGCTGACCAATTAGATAAAGACCCTGACGAATTCTCTGCAGGGCAAAAGCGGAAACTAGCAGTAATGATGGGGCTGCTAAAAGAAGCGGAACTATATATATTTGATGAACCCCTTGCCAGTATAGATGTTGAAAGTAAAGAGAAGGTCATGAATGCTATATTCCGAGAGACTAAAGGAAAAACATTGATAGTAGTTATGCATGGGGATGAACAGTATTACCATAGATTTGATCAGATCGTGCTATTGAATGCGGCCTCAAATATCGCCCCATAGAATAGAGAATACGTCCTTAATAAAAACCTGTTATTGACCTGATGCGCAATAATTGCTTCTGATACTTGTAATAATATTTGATACTGTTTAAGAAGAGACTGATCGCCTAAAAGGAGGCCTTCATAGGCTATTAATGGTATGCACTGGCAGCTTTAGGAGTAGAATCATCATTCTCTTCATCTATGTAATGCTCATATTGCTCATGAAAGAGTGCTTCGCCAGGCAAATGGATGATGATATTGCTAGGAACTCCTTCATCAGGCACTTTTCCATCTCGTTCATAGATGAATACAAAAGCTAAACCTCGCTCAACATCATCATAATAGGTATAAAAGAGCTGACCTTGAGCATTACTATTGCCTCGTTCTTCGCTTAAATCGATAAAGTATCGATATCTTTCTAGCTTATTAAATGCCTCTTTGATATCTAAGAAGCTGGTGTTAGTGCCAATAGTATTATTAATCTTGTAAGCAGGAGAGCTTATTGATATCTGAATCACTTTATCGTCTCGGTAGTAAATATCAACAGTATCACGAGAGACAGACTCCCAATAATCATTTCTAATTTTATCTCCTAGTAAGACCTGCTTTTTCGGCCTACCCAATACTTTAATAACACGAGTGCGAGTATCACTCAAACTTATCTTTCCAATCCGTTTTCCCGGCTCGATAATATAATCAGGCTTGCTTGCTGAGAAGATTGTCGCTAAGAAAAAGCAGATCGTAACTACTATTCGCATTGGGTTATCTCCTAAAACCAATAGTCTGTTACCGTATTATAGCGCAACTAGAGTTTTATTAATGTATACAGCAGTGCGAGTTTACAAAAAAATCTAATTTGTAAAAAACTATTTACTTGCCTGGTATGGCAAAAATGGTTTACAAAAAACGGTGTATGAATAATCTATCAAACTCTAATGTGAAAGCACCAAAACACCAACTCGCTTCTCTATCTACACCGGCGCGAGAGGCTTGCAATGTGCTACTTAAGCGCCACTTCCATCCCCACCGTTGGCTTAACAATCGCCATATAATGACGATCGCGGCCTACTTTCTATATCGTAACTTTCCCAATGCAGCGCAGTTTAGCCAACAGCGTATTTTCAAAGTAGCAAAGGGGATTAATGTGCTTGGCCATTGTGGTTGGCAGGCAGACCGTGCCGCCGCACCTACTCTGATTATTGTTCATGGACTGGAAGGCTCCAGCGGTTCTAAATATGCGTTGGGGACGGCATTAAAGGCTTATTCTGCAGGTTTTAATGTGATACGGATAAATCAACGTGGTTGTGGTAATACCATACACCTCTCAGCTATGCCTTATCATGCTGGTTTAACCCATGACCTACATGCAATTATTGATGAATTGGTACTCAATGATGGGATATCAACAATCTATCTTGCTGGTTTCTCTTTAGGTGGTAATCAATCGCTTAAACTGGCTGGCGAATATGGTTTATCTCCTCCTAGTTCTGTAAAAGGCATCTGCGCTGTTTCTGTCCCTATTGATCTAGAAAGCTGTGTGAAAGCATTACATTGGAAAGAAAACCTGCTCTATGAATGGAATTTCCTGCTTTCCCTACATAAAAGTTACCAACAGCGCAAACGCTTGCATCCAGAGCTATATCAAATAGAGCGACCTTGGCGTGCAGTGACAATGCGACAGTTCGACGATCTTATTGTCGGTCCTTGTAATGGTTTCCGTAATGCGGAAGACTACTATACACATGCTAGCAGCGCCCATTATCTTACCCGCATTAACATTCCCACGCTGATCATTCAAGCCAAGGATGATCCTTTTATACCATTCGATATGTTTTTACGTACACCTATGAGCCAGTCTATCGCGTTATTAGTAACAGAAAAGGGTGGACACGTTGGGTATATAAGCGAAAAGAATGAGAGCGAGGATAGGTATTGGGCAGAAAACCGTGTAGTAGAATTCTTTCGTCTACTCTGGCAAGAGCAGAATCGCTCTAGTAGAGGCACGTAGGATTCTCGCCAAGCCTGCGCTAATCTGTTATTCTTGCACAGATCGGTCAATGCACTGCCTCTGATTTCAGCGCGAAACTATTATTTGAGGTAATAATGAGTAGTGACGATATAAAGCAGCGCCGCCAGTGCCGCTGCTGTAATCTATCATACAATTATGCTGTACCAGGTAGTCTAGCAACGCGCTTTCTCTGCCAAGATTGTACACAAATCTCTGAACCTTTGCGCCGTGTACTGATCAGTTTCAATAAACGCCTTAGTGAGTTGGAAACACGCGTAAAAGCTGCCCTACCGGCCAAGGTAATAAAAGAATAGACATGGACTTGAAGAAACTACGTGAAATAAAGATCCCGCGTCGCCACTATCTACGCCCACAAGCGCCCTCGCGTCGCGAGCACCTGATTGGCTATATTATTTTGGTAATTGTCATAGGTGTAATAGCAGCGGTCTTTATCTCTGGCCAACGCTACGATCCAAAACTCTTCAGTCTTGATCCAAAACTACTGGAAAAGAATAGCAAAGAGGCTGGGGAAAAGCCTATTGCAGAGTCAGGCGAGCGTACTGGTACAAAAGATGGCGAAGCGCGTAAAGAGACACCCTCTGGAGAGACCACTTCAGGAGAAACAGGAACAGAAGCTATTCCAGCAACCAATCCTCAACCTACTGCAGCCAATGCTGAACTAATTCCTGCTAATGGGGCAGGCAATGGTTGGGTACGCGATAGCCAACTACAACGTTTTACCAGTGATAATCTCTACGACAAGATCGATGGCCGCGAGAATCTTTATAAGAGCTATGAATTTAAACAACTCTTTACTGCCGACTTTACTGCCACAGGACAGCAAGGACGTTTTATTCAAGTAGAACTCTTTGATATGACCACAGCAAAAAGTGCTTTAGGAGTCTTTGCCACTGAACGCCCTGCTCATCCTAATACAATAAAACTGGGGCGTGATGCTTATACCGATACCAATGGGGTATTTTTTTGGAAAGGCCAATATTACGTACGTGTAATAGGATCAGATACAGATAAGAGCACACAACAAGCCACCTCGGCAATTGCTCGTGCGATTGAAGCAAAATTGCCCGATAGTAAAGACGATGTGGCGATTGGCGATCCCCTTCCTACGGCTGGTCGCGTGCCAGACTCATTTGCTCTGATTGGCGATTCGGCATTTGGCCAATCCTTTCTCCGCAATGTCTCTTCAGCGCGTTATAAAGTTGGCAAATTAGAATTAACTGGGTTTGTGATGACGACAGAAAGCGCGGCAAAAGCTAGCTCAACAGTAGAGGAGTTTGGCAAGGCAATGGCCTCGTTTGGAAAATTGAGTCCAGTGCAGGATAATCCTCAACTATTCTATATGGAGGCACTGGGAAGCCATTACATAATTTTTGCCAAAGGGCGTCTAGTAGGTGGTGTAATGGAGGCTGAGGAGCGTGACCCAGCTCTTAAAGTGGCACGCCAAATCTTTGATTATGTAAAAGAAAAATAGCTCTCTAGGGTTTGCCGAAACCGCCGCCAAATTCTTGGCGTTAAGAGTGTGAAGATAGTATAATTTTAGGAATTTGCATTTCATGATGGAGACAGCTTATGGTTCATAAGGATGAGAGTGTGTCAAAACCGATCACACGCCGGCAAATGCTGCGTAATCTCGCCTCTACAGCCATCGTGACCGCCGGTGCTGCCGCCGGCCTAACAGCAATCTGGGATCGACAAGGTGATGCTGGTCTACAGGGACCGCCGCTACTTACCCTCCCCAAGTACCGTATGGAATTGCCATCCGCAGCACCGACAATGTCGATTGTGCATGGTAGTGAAGTAAGCCAAATGGTGCGCGCCGCTGTAGGAGAGTTGGGTGGTTTTGAACATTTCATCAAACGTGGCGATATTGTTATGGTCAAGCCTAATGTTGCTTTCGATCGTGCACCAATATTAGGCGCCACTACCAATCCTGAAGTGCTCTATGCAGTGGTGCGTTATTGCTATGAGGCAGGTGCTAAAGAGGTAATTGTCGCCGACAATCCGATCAACTCTCCGGAAGGCTGCTTCTACAAGACTGGCATACGTGATGCGGCAAGGGCAGCCAATGCAACCTTGATGATGCCGGAAACAAATGCCTTTCGTATCTTGAAAGTAGATCCAGAACCAAACCGACCTGCACATGCGATCAAGAAGCCTTGGCCTTTCTTCTATAAACCATTCGAGCGTGCCACAAAAGTGATTGGTGTGGCGCCTTTGAAAGACCATAATCTCTGTCAAGCTTCTATGACAATGAAGAATTGGTATGGTCTGTTAGGTGGTCGTCGTAATCGCTTCCACCAAGATATCTATAATATTGTGCATGATCTTGCAATGATGATGACACCTACACTAGTTATTCTTGATGCCACAAAAATCCTGATGAGCAATGGCCCTACGGGTGGGCGTATGAGTGATGTGGTGGCAGGCAATACTGTCATTGCTGGGGTTGATCAGGTATCGGTAGATGCCTATGGCTATACCCTGCTAGGACGTGATCCAGAACAGCTTAAATATCTGGTCTATGCCCATGAACGTGGGATTGGTAATCGTTTCTGGAAGCAACAGAATTATCGTGAGCTTACGATTTAAGGGAATTTTTATGAGGCGTTAAGCTATGAGAATCACCACGGTCAGAATCATTGTTCAGACTCTTTCTATTAGTCTATTTCTATTCTTCTGTTTCGTGACCGAGTTTAGTTATCTAAAAGGTTATCCGGTATCGCTCTTTTTAGAAGCCGATCCACTGGTTGCAGTAGCCACAGCAATCACTACACATACGCTCTACAAAGGATTAATCTGGTCATTAGTGTTGCTGATACCAACATTATTGTTAGGGCGATTCTTTTGTAATTGGATCTGCCCTTATGGCATTCTACACCAATTCACTGGTTGGCTCTTTAATCGACGTAATGTACAAGAGAAGATTAACTCTAATCGCTACCGCTCAATCTATCAATTTAAGTATTTCTTCCTGATCTTCTGTGCTGTTGCAGCAATTCTAGGTAGCTTGCAAATTGGTTTATTGGATCCTATCTGCCTACTCTATCGCTCATTTACTGCAGCAGTATTGCCAAGCTTTGATAAGGCTACAGGACTAGTCTATGTACAGACCAAAGAGCATCATGGCGCTTGGTTGATCGGCTTTCTACTCTTTACGCTAGTGGCGATGAACTTAGTCATCCCACGTTTCTTTTGTCGTGTGCTCTGCCCATTGGGGGCATTCTTAGGGACACTTTCACGATTTGCAATTTGGCGTATTGATCGTGACCCACAAAAATGCACCGATTGTGATCTATGTCTACAGAGTTGTGAGGGTGCCAGTGATCCACATACACTCTTACGCAAGAGTGAATGTTTTGTCTGCTTCAACTGTATAGAAGACTGCCCACATGATGCACTCAGCTTCAAACTACTACCGCGCGATGAATCTGGAGTAAAGGCGCCGGATGTCAGCCGTCGTAAAGCAGCCTTTGCCGCGGTTACGGCAGTGCTGTTCTTCCCTTTCTCGCGCTTAAGCGGTACAACCAATACAAAGACTTTTAATCGTGGCGTTATTCGTCCACCTGGCTCGGTCGAAGAGAATGAATTTCTTGAGCGCTGTATTAAATGTGATCAGTGTATACGTGTCTGTCCTACCAATGTGCTCCAGCCCGCCTTCTTTCAATCCGGTTTAGAGGGTTTCTGGACGCCTATTATGGATATGCGGATAGGCTATTGTGAATTGAACTGCACATTATGCGGCCAAGTCTGTCCAACTGGTGCGATCCAACGAATCTCGATTGAAGAGAAACTCGGCCTAGGCCAACACCAAGAGCAAGGCCCTGTTAAAGTTGGCACGGCTTTTTATGATCGTGGACGCTGCCTACCCTGGGCAATGGAGACCCCTTGCGTAGTTTGTGAAGAGGTCTGCCCGGTCTCGCCTAAAGCAATTGGCACTTATGACGAGGTTATCACACGCTGGGATGGTAAGAAGGTTACACTTAATAAACCCTTTATTAGACCAGAACTCTGTATTGGTTGTGGTATCTGTGAAAAAGAGTGCCCAGTGCTTGACGAGCGTGCTGTCTATGTCACAGCAGTAGGTGAGACACGCTATAAGAACCAATCAGATCGTCGTCTCTTACTCAACGACAAATCGGCTTTTGTCATTAAAGATGAGCAAGAGGGTTCGGTTAGTCTTAATCCTGCTCTACTCGCCGCAATGGCGCCAGCACTGCCTGCTGTTAAAAGCAGTAGTTGTGGCTGTAGCAGCGGCGGTTGTTCTAGTAAAACTATCCCGCCTGCTACACCGAAAACGCTCTCCCGCAGATCGCTTAGTAATATGATCCTTTCGAATCTTAAGACCAGCGGCTGTGGTAAAGGTTGTAGTGAAGGTGGTGCTTGCTGTTCCCCGCAAACCGCAGCGGCAGGGCCCGCCGCGCGCGGGCCGAAATCGCTCTCAAGAGATGAGAATTTCGATCTGGTCGCCTGGGTCAAGAAGTTAAACCAAAATCAATGAGGAGAAGTTTATGTCCAATTGCAGCAGAAGAAACTTCATTAAAGGGGCAATGTTAGTTGGCACCGCCAGTCTGCTCGGTTGCAATGAAAACAGCGATGCGAAGATCTTTGAGCCGCCTGCCGCTACTGTTCCACCTAACACATTAGCAGAAAAAGTACCTGGCGCAGTGCTAGGCAAGACCGGCGTGAAAGTGCCTATTCTGGTTAATGGTGGCGCCTATCAATACAATAGTGTAATGGTTGGTCGCTCCTACGAACTGGGTCTTACTTATTTTGACACCGCTGACTGTTATGCTGGTGGCCAGAGCGAAATCTCGCTAGGGCGCATACTAGAAAAACAGGGGTGGCGTAAAGATGTCTGGATCACTAGTAAGGATCACCCTCGCCAACCTAGCGATATGCTTACCACCATTGACAAACGGCTTGAGAACTTACGTACTGACTATCTAGATCTCTATTTTATCCACCAATTAGGTGACGGTGAATATCCTAAAGAGTGTGTTGATTGGCCTAAGGGTAAAGAGTTAAAAGAGGTAGCGGAAACCTTGAAAAAACAGAAAAAGATCAAGTTCTTCGGCTTCTCTTGCCATGCTGGAATACTTCCTCAAGCATTAGAGAATGCTGCTGAGGGAGGTTTTGTTGATGTAATTATGTTCCGCTACAATTTCCGTGAACAGAGTGACGTTCTTAACCGTGCCATCGATAAGGCGAAGAAGGCCAATATTGGTCTAATTGCAATGAAGACACAGGGTGGCAAGGTGCTCAACGATAATAAGCTCGAAGAGTTTAAATCAAAGGGCTTTAATATGTTTCAGTCTACTCTGAAAGCGGTCTGGTCAGATACGCGTATTGACACGATCTGCTCACACATGCCATCGGTACAGATTATTCAAGAGAATGCCGTAGCAGCAGTACAGAATAAGATTAGTGCACTTGAGCGCAAGATGTTAGAAGAGTACGCGGCTGAGACCAATCACCTAATTTGTCGAGGTTGCGACCATATCTGCTCACCACATGCTACTGAATCGGTACGGATCGGCGACACCCTACGTTATCTGATGTATCACGAAAACTATGGTGAACATGAGATGGCTCGTGATCTTTTTGCAAACCTCTCAAGAGAGGCACGTGCATCTATTTTGAATACCGACTTCACTGCTGCAGAAGCCGCCTGCCCTTACAATGTAAAGATAGGCGAAATGATGGCTCGTGCAGCCAAGAAGCTCGCTTAGCAATAAAAGCTTTTCATCACAGTTCAGATAGAGGGTACAGAATATTCTCTGTGCCCTCTGTAATGAACTAATCTATTGTTTCGGAATCTATCTCATCGCTACTGCTACCCAAGATCTCATGCTCGGAAGTCCTTACCGAAGGACGGTGCTCTATATCTCCTGTATGCTCTCCACTAGGCTTAACAGCGGGTTTACCGATAACTGGAGAGCCAAATGAGACCAAGGTGTTGCCAAACACTATACGGTCAGTGTCATGTAGGGGCTGTGGCCGACGTGGCACAAGCCGCTCACCGTTTAAAATAGTGCCATTGAAACTGCCTAGATCTTCAATCCAGAAATTGCATCCATCCATTGAATAGATACGAGCATGGCGACGAGAAACCTTAGCGTTGGTATCAAAAGTGGAAAGGTCTATATTAGGATAGCTGCGTGTTTGAGGATCAACTCGCCCGATCAAATTGGCATAAGAGTCTAACATAAAGCAGGCCAGCACCTCTTTATCACGCATCACCAGTAATTGAGCAGACTCAGGACGATTACGCTTTGGTTGTATATCATAACGGACCATATAATGGGCCAGGTGTTCTTCGCATCCTCGCGCAAAACTGGAGAGAGCATAATTGAGATAATGTTGCGCCAACTTATCAGCGCCAGTGCGCTCGATAAAATCTATCGTCTTTTCGACAATATCAGCAACCGAGGTCTTCTTCATAATTTATCATCCCAGTGCCTTTTCGTATTTAGCCAACCTTGCTCGGTAAAGTGGAAATCGGCGACATAACGCCGCCACTTCACTTTTAATTTGCGCTTGTTTAACACTATTCTCCGGATCAGATAATACCTCAGCAAACCAGCCAGCAATTGTCTGCATTTCTACCTCAGACATACCTCTAGTAGTAAGTGCAGGAGTGCCTATACGTATGCCGCTAGCGACCAGCGGAGGGTTCTTATCAAAGGGAATAGTATTCTTATTAACCGTAATACCAGCATTCTCAAGCGCCTTCTCTGCAATCTTGCCAGTAATTGCTTTTGTTGTGACATCAACCAATATCAAATGGTTGTCTGTGCCACCGGAAACCAACCGGAAGCCATGTGTCTTCAAGCTGTTGGCGAGTGCAGTAGCATTTTTAACAACCTGATTTTGATAAGTCTTAAACTCAGGCTGAAGCGCCTCAAGAAAACAGACCGCCTTGGCAGCAATGATATGTACCAATGGTCCGCCCTGTACACCAGGAAAGACTGCACGATCTAGATCTTTAGCGAAGGCTTCCCGGCACATTACCATCCCTGCGCGTGGTCCACGTAATGTCTTATGTGTAGTAGTAGTAACAAAATCGACATATGGTACTGGCGAAGGATGCAGTCCAACCGCTATTAGTCCTGCAATATGCGCAATATCGGCCATCACATAAGCATTTACGGCCTGACCAATCTCACCTATACGTTGAAAATCTATTACCCTAGGATAGGCACTTGCGCCACATACAATCATCTTTGGCTTATGTTCCTCAGCAAGCTGTCTTAGGGCATCATAATCGATTGTTTCAGTCTCTTTATTTACCCCATAAGCGACCACTTGGAAATACTTACCAGAAAAGTTGAGAGGATGGCCATGTGTCAGGTGACCGCCATGGGAAAGATCCATACCTAAAATCTTATCGCCCGGTTTGAGCATGGCAAGATAGACACTCATATTGGCCTGGGCGCCAGAATGGGGCTGTACATTAACATGTTCGGCGCCAAAGATCTGCTTGGCACGTGACTGTGCAAGCCCTTCTACGACATCAACAAACTCGCAACCACCATAGTAGCGTCGCCCTATATAGCCTTCGGCATATTTATTGGTGAAGACCGAGCCCATTGCCTCTAAAACTGCCTCACTGACATAATTCTCAGAGGCTATCATCTCCAAGCCGTTATCAAGCCGTTTTGTCTCATTATTAATAGCTGCTGCAATCTCCGCATCCACCTCGATTAATGACCGTGCCAAGTGCTCTACCATGAAAGACTCCTCTATTCAATCAAGTTCATATTAAATAAAGACGCCAACTATTTTAGTGTACCGCCGTGCGGGGTTGAAAGGAAATTCGCCGCCTAAGCCGAGACTTAGGAAAAT
>JBFLVQ010000247.1:0-12287 GCA_040758525.1 Acidobacteriota bacterium | reverse complement strand
AACAAGTTATAATTGCTAAACGCTGGCCGGGTAGCAAGCTATAATTTTAGACTGCTAACATTTCAAAATATCGATATAATAACTTAAAGTCGATTTTTCTACAATCCTACAAGCCAGCAATATAGAAATTCAAAAATCCAAAAATATTGATGTATTATTGTTAATAGAACCGTCAGAAGAGAGAAACTATCAGATTTTCAGACTGCCAAAATTGCTGCTAAGGTAATAGGTTTGCTAATTAATAGTTAGACTGCTAACTGTGCAGGTTGCTAAAATTTCAAAAATCTAAATTGTTGAAAACCTATCCTTACAGAGCAGTAGAGGAGAAAAGTGATCCCAATCAATATGAGATTGGTATTAGATAGGATAAAAACCATTACCATAAGTAACGGTATTGTTAGTTTCGCGTGTAACCAAAGGGTCACTACTAAAATTGAGGCAAATTGATTGATTTGGATGAAGCGGCTGAAGGGGAAAGTTTTCAGGAGGAAAAAAAAGTGTTCAAAGTAATGGGAAGTATCAAACCATTAACAAATTTGTAAAGCTACTGGTTAATTTAGTTTCACACCACAGCCTACACAAGTACGATATTCTTCCTTCATCAATAGTCCAATCCAACACAATGGTAAACAGAAGAAGATTAACAGAACAAATACTATCCAGCCTGCCGTGGAGATTCTATTTCGGACCAACAGGGCCTGTGAACGGCAATAAGGGCAAACAAAGTTAGGTAGCCCAGTCTGAATTGGTTGCAAAGTTGGCTGCATGGCTGGCTGAGTAATAAATTGTTGGGGTGATGGTTGTGGAGGATATGGCTGTTGCCATTGTGGAGGAGATGGTTGTTGTTGAGTTTGTGCAGTCTCTTGTCTGTTTTGAGCAGCCTGCTGTAGCTGACCAGACATCGTCAGTGGGGTACCACAACGTTGACATCTAGAGTCAGTAACACCATTAATCAAACTACACTGAGGACACCGTATACTGTTCATTAGCAGCTATTACCTTGTCTTATGGTAGAAAGAGAAATCTTAGCCATGCTTTTTTGCTACCGTCAACAACTGTTTTATTTAAGTCTGCTCAAATATTTGGCATATCATTCTATTCTAGATTAATCTAGCGCTAAAGTCTTTCTGGTTATTGCAAGCCATTTATTGATTTAGCGTTCGATTACTGCTCAAAGAGGGAAAAAAAGGAGGGATATTTATGGCTAATGGGAATGGAAAAAAGGTAGACGCTGTTTTTGAGGGTGGCGGGGTAAAAGGGATCGCACTGGTAGGTGCAGTCCAAGTCACCGAGGAGCAAGGTTATCAGTTTGAAAATGTAGCAGGAACTTCAGCAGGCGCAATCGTGGCTTCACTGATTGCCGCAGGCTACTCAGCAAAAGAGTTAAAAGAGATAATGGACAAACTTAACTACAATGACTTCAAAGATAAAGGCTGGGTAGATAAGATCCCCTTAATTGGTGAAGCCCTCAGTTTAGGATTCGAAAATGGAATCTATGAGGGCGAATTCTTAGAAAATTGGCTACGTGATCTGCTCAAAGCCAGAGGCATAGAGACTTTCCAAGATCTAATAATCGCAGAATACCAAGACAATCCCAAGTATCGATATAAGCTGCAAGTTATTGCTACTGATATTTCGCGGGGGCGTATGTTGGTTTTACCGCAAGATATTGAAGACTACGGGATCAATCCAGACACTCTAGCAGTCGCACATGCTGTAAGAATGAGCATGAGTATACCGCTATTTTTTGAACCAGTTATTTTAAAGACCGCGAGCGGTGAAACAAGCTATATTGTCGATGGAGGTGTACTCAGTAATTATCCTGTATGGATATTTGATGATGAGACTGACGAGCCTGCCTGGCCAACATTAGGATACAAACTGGTTGCACCTGATGATGTAGAACAGAAACCCAGACAGATCAAAGGTCCTATTTCCCTCTTGGCAGCAATGATTTCTACAATGATGGAAGCCCATGATGCCAAGTATATCAAAGATAGTGCCTTTATCAGAACCATACCGATTCCGACACTTGGTGTAGAGACGACCGATTTTAATCTTTCCCGTGAGCGCAGCGAACAACTCTATCAATCTGGTATAGAGGCGGCGACAAACTTCTTCAACTATTGGGATTTTGATAAATACAAAACCAGTCAACGAAAAGCTATACCTTCTGGACGGCGTCAGCAGGTGTGGGGCCAACCCGTGCAAGTCCAGCCTGCCGCATCAACAGGCGGCTTAACATTACCAAAATAGCAATGGTATCTTAGGACCGACAGATTGCTGCTGTCGGTCCTTACTCAGACAAAAGATTATTAGCATATTGTTCAAGCCGTTGAATTGTTGCACTTATGTCTGCGGCTGTTGTTCGTGGATTGATCGTACACAGACGTAATGCTGTACGCCCTTTAAGAGTAGTGGAACTTATAAAGGCAAAACCATCTTCAATAGTTTTGCTGATCAGACGTTGATTAAGAGCCTTTAACTCATCTGTTGATGCGCCATCGCGCACAAAGCGAAATGACACAATACCAAGTTGCGCCGGTGCGATTACTTCCCAGCAGGACGACTGACTAAGGGTTTGCTCTGCTAACTCAGCAAGCTTAATACCTTGATCAATAGCAGCACGAAATGCCGAGATACCAAATACCTTAAACGAGAGCCAGATCTTTAGTGCACGGAAACTACGTGTTAACTGAATTCCCTGCTCGCAAAAATTTACCTCTTCAACCGCCTTGCTAGTATCTTCAAGATATTCAGGAAGAATATGAAATGTCTGTTTGAGTAAATGTGCATCTCGTAGCAATACACAACCAATCTCATAGGGTTGGAAGAGCCATTTATGTGGATCTATCGAGAGTGAATCAGCCAACTCCAACCCAATAAGCAGTCTACGCCCTATCTCCGAAAGCACTGAGGCAGCCCCATATGCTCCATCAACATGCAACCATAATCCTTCACGTTTGCACAATTCCGCCAGCACTGGTAAAGGATCGACTGCGCCTGTGTTTGTTGTGCCTGCATTTGCAACAATGCAGAATGGTCGTTTGCCAGCAGCACGATCTTTTACAATGGTTTGTTGTAATTCTGCTACAGATAAACGGTATTGCTCATCACAGGGTAGTTTGCAGATCTGCTGGGGAGCAAATCCCAGTATTTTTAATGCACGTTCAATAGATGAGTGAGTCTGATCTGAGAAATAGATAATGGCGTTTTCTATTTGATCATTTAACTTAATATGACGTGCAACCGCCAATGCAGTAAGGTTTGCCGCTGAGCCGCCAGTAACAAAATGTCCGCCCGCGGTTTCTGGAAAACCAGCTAGTTGCCGCAACCAATCTATAGTGACTAACTCTATCTGGGCAGGACCTGAAGCTTCTAGCCAGGTGCCGGCAAAGGGATTGAAACCAGCCACTAGCAGATCTGCCATTACACTAACATAATTGCTTGGACTTGGCACAAAACCAAAGAACCGTGGATGATCAAGATGCATAATATGGTTCCAAACATCAGCTTGCAGTTGATCTAGTACCTGATTAAAATCTCTTCCCACTTCAGGCAGTGGTTCACGTAATCGTGCTTCCAAATCAATGCGCCTTGCTACCCGTGTAACTGGCTTTTCTGCTAATGTGGTAAAGTGATCAACAAGCTGGTCAATAATACGATAGCCGAGAGTTCGCATCTGTTCATTAGATAGTTGTAAGAAACTATTGGGAAGATCGTTAATCTTATTTTCCATTTCTTGTTAAGTGTCCTATTAGTTTTAGTGTTATTAGTGATTTTGTTAAGAAGACTTTTTCGACAGTTGCCTTTTTTTACCAATTAATGGTTTTAACTCACTCATAAACTCACTTACATCTTGAAAGTCTTTGTAGACAGAGGCAAAACGTACATAAGCAACCTGATCCAAAGCCCTTAATCTGCTCATTAGCGACTCGCCAATCTTTTTCGTTGGATACTCGCGCTCACCTAATTCATCGGGTCTGTATTCCTTTGATCCTGAAATCTCGCAATTACTATTCAATAAATTGTGTATGCTCCAGGATTATATACAAAATCGACTGACTTATCACATAGCTATAAAGATAATAATGGCGGTATAAGAAATGTCTGACATAAACTGATCGAAAATTCTTATATTGGCAGGCCAAAACTAATTGAGCTGGTTTAATTATTCATATTTATCCCTCATAGAATCATCCGCTTGATTCTGGTTAACACTTTCTGATGCGTCTCTGATAATTTCTCGCACGCTTTTAGGAACCTGGCGCGAAATTAGTAGATCGTTACCGACTAATTCTGCTTTCCAACCTCTCGCGGCAAGCGCTCCTTCAATTATTATCGACTCTGCTGAAGAAAGCTCTGGAAGCGGTGGTAATCGCTTATAATAGCGATGGTAAAACAGTTGCTCTCGCCGTGCTCTTTTTACCAACACTTGCCCCCACAACAACATCAACAGACCTAATAGAAATACCAAATAAGCCAACCATTGCATAGCCATTTCCCAACATTAAGTACCCTTACTTGCGATTATTAAATTCCCAATCTGCTATTTGGTTAAAAGTTGAAATAACGTTATCCTTTGTTGATAAGTTCGCTTTTCAAGGAGATTTTTTCCGGATTCTTATAATGGCAGTGAAATAGCCGGTCAATATGGTTGACAATAATAGCCTATTCGCCTATATTTCGCCTGCCTGATTTTCTCAAAACCAGTTAAGGAGCTATATCTATGTTTAGAAAGATCGATGATTTCGAGCGCCATTGGCAACAGGAGAGAGAAACGACCCTAAAGGTTTTCAAAACTCTTACAGATGCTTCTTTGAGCCAAGCGGTGTCATCAGAGGATCGCAATCTAGGGCGAATTGCTTGGCATATAACTCAGGCAATACCAGAGATGATGGGACATGTAGGATTGAAGGTTGATGGTCCAGCAATGGATGTAGCCGTACCAACACGCGCAGCAGATATTTGTGCAGCATATGAGCGGGCTTCTAAATCAGTGCTAGAACTGGTGAAGGCACAATGGAAAGATGACACACTATTAATAGAAGATGATCTATATGGGGAGAGATGGAGTCGTGGATTTACTTTAGTAGCGCTGATCGGTCACGAGGTTCATCATCGTGGCCAAATGAGTGTTCTTATGCGACAGGCTGGGTTAGTAGTACCAGGAATCTATGGACCTGCAAGAGAAGAGTGGGTTAATTATGGTATGGCAGCGCCAGCAATCTAACTTTAACACTATATCGCAAGAATCTATCAGACCCGTCAGATGTGAGTTCACCTTTGCCGGGTCTATCTCAGAAACGTTTGATTAAGCCGTTGGATTATCGGAGCAGAGTCATACCAGTCTATAATGTTCAAGCAACCAAAGTCCTGAGCTAGTCGTAGCCAGTTTTTTGGCAGCATCTCCAGAATACTTGCCAATATTAGTCTAGAGACTCCACCATGAGTCACAACCGCAACACTACCATATCGATGTGCCGCAAGAATCATCTTTAATGCCCTATCTATTCTATCTTCAAACTCTAAAAAGCTCTCACCACCTGGATAGCAAAATTCTCTAGGATTATTAAATAGCCTGGTAAGTTTTTCAGGATCAGTAGTATTGATCTGTGAAAGTGATTTCCCCTCCCATTCTCCCATATTGATCTCACGAAGCTGCTGCATACTCTCTACACTTAAGTTATGCGTTTGTGCAATCAGATTGGCAGCAAACATTGTACGCGCAAGATCGCTTGAATAGACAGCAACAAGAGGAATCTGTACCAATACCTCAGATAGTCTATGAGACTGTTCTTTACCAATAGGTGAGAGAGCAACATCTGTTTGACCATAACAGGCCGACTCTGCCTCACGCTGAATCTCACCATGTCGTATAAGATAAAGCCGCAATCGATTAGTGCTGCTGATCTCATTCATATTGTAGTCCATACCCTAGATAGAACTACACTAGTAAAATAGAGGGCAACCTCAGTAAGCTGATTTGTTGCACCCAGGCAGTCACCAGTGATCCCATTCAATTGGCGACGATAGTAAAATCCGCTGATTAGTACAACCCCAATGGTAATGGTAAGGGCAAACAATATTTCTCTATATGGAAGAAGTAAAGAGGCAATCAATAGTGTTAGGGTAGCAATCACTGCTTCTTGCCAGCGTATACGCCGTGCTACCAGACCACCTTGTCCTTGTTTACGAGCATAAGGCAACCAGATACATAATGGTATGGTTGTCCAACGACTGGCAGCATGAGCAACAATCAACCATCGCCAGAGCCTTGACCATTCAAGCATTGAAAGTAGATTGTATTTTGCCAGAATGAGAAAGATCAGCCCTAGTGTGCCAAATGTGCCTATACGACTATCACGCATGATTCTAAGTTTATCTTCTTTTGTCCAGCCACCACCCAACCCATCCAGTGAATCTGCTAGTCCATCTTCATGAAATCCGCCAGTTACTAGCGCTGAATAGATCAGAACTAGTAATACAGAAGTAGTGACAGGGAGAAACTGTATTAATCCTGTATAAAGCAGAGCGCCTACACTGCCTATAGCAATACCTATTAATGGAAAGAAGCCTACAGATTTGGCTATCTCCTCTTGAGAGGCTACTAGCGAACCTGACACTGGAAGTCGAGTCAAAAATTGTACCGCGATTAGAAGACTTCGAATCATCAACTTATCACTCTTTATTGCTTACCCCAGCCTCATCAAAAGTAGCCATTTCCGTCAATAGCTTGGCAGATGCTTCGATCATATGCATCGCTAGTGCTGCTCCAGTTCCTTCACCAAGCCTTAAGCCTAGATCAAGCAATGGGTTTAAACCTATATATTTGATTAATGCTTGGTGGCCTGGCTCACAGGAGAGGTGTGCAATAAACAGATAGTTACCTACCTGTGGACATTTTGCTACTGCCAATGCCGCTGCTGCCGTTGAAATGAATCCATCAGCAACAATAGCGATTCGCTCGGCGGCGGCGCCTATAACAATCCCCATCATCACTCCAATCTCGGCACCACCAACTTTGCTCAGTATATCAATGGGATCATCTTTATCGGGATTGTGCAACTTTATTGCCTGTTCAATGATCGAAACCTTTCGTAAAAACGTCATATCATTGATCCCTGTGCCTAGACCAGTAACTATCTTTGCTTCACTCTGCGTCAATACCGTAGTGATTGCGCTTGCCGAAGTTGTATTGCCAATTCCCATATCGCCTATGCCTAGCAGGGAAATGCCATCACGTTTTGCTGACTGAGCCAGTTCAATGCCAATGGCTATACAATGTTCTGCCTGTGTACGGGTCATAGCCGACTCTTTAGCAAAATTTCTTGTGCCAAGCACTACCTTCCGGTTAAGCAGATCTGTTCCAGGGAGAAACTGATAATCTACTCCCGCATCCACTACCTGCACTTCTATATCACCATGGCGTGCTAGTACATTGATAGCTGCGCCGCCACGTAAAAAGTTAAAGACCATCTGGTAAGTGACCTCTTTTGGATAAGCACTCACACCTTCTGCTGTTATTCCATGATCAGCAGCCACAACATAGATTCTCTTAAGCATATGTTGTGGCAGAACCATCTCATTGATGGCGGCAATCCGATTACCAGTATCTTCTAACTTTCCCAAACTTCCAGGAGGTTTAGTTAATACAAGTTGTCGTGATTGTGACTGTGTCAGCCAGTGTTTATCAATGTATCTAACTTGTTGACAGGTCTCTTCGATCTGTTGTTTGAAGTTCTCTTCCATAGTTACTGATCTCTTGTTTATTTTGATTTGCCAGTTGGCTTTAGTTGTAGCGGTAAACCCGCGACAAGAAGATAGACCTGGCTTGCTGTCTGAGCTAGACGTTGATTCACTCTACCTAATATATCTCGAAATATACGCCCTAGTGATGTCTCTGGAACAAGCCCCATTCCAACTTCATTAGTTACAAAAATAATCGTCTGCCCAGTATTAGTAGCAAGCTTGAGAAAGCTTGCTACTACTCGCATGACTTCATCACTAGCAGACTCTCTACTCACAGCCATTAGCCAGTTAGAAACGAATAGCGTAAGACAATCTACGATAACTATGTCTGCATCGCTTGCCTTAATAAGCGCCTGATCCAACTGTCGTGTCTCTTCTATTGTTAACCAGTGTGATGGTCTTTCTGCACGATGACTAAGAATACGAGCTTGCATCTCATCATCAAGGGCCTCTGCAGTAGCAATAAAACAGACTTTCCCACACCTGTGAGTTTCATACTCACTAGCTAAGCGCAAGGCAAAAGCACTTTTACCAGCCCGTGCACCACCAGTTATAAGAATCATTGCTCCTTCATACATCTGTCTCTTTCAACCATTCCTCAATCAGTTGTAACAGTCGGCGATTATCTGCTTGTGAACGAATCGCTAAGCGTACAAAATTGTCTCCTAGACCAGTAAACGAATCACATAGACGAATTAACACATGATGTTGCTCTAACCATTTTGCTAGTGCTTTACCATTACGGTTAACAAATTTGATAAGAAGAAAGTTGGCTGCCGATGGAAATACCTTAATGCCCATTCGAATCAATGCTGTTTGAAATTGTGTACGAGCAAACTCATTTTTATTGAAGGTAGCTATTTCAAAGGAAGAATCGGATATCGCAGCTCGTGCCGCGCCAAGTGCAATACTAGATACTGGCCAAGACTCTATCTGCTCACACAGCCGCTCAGTAATCTCTCTATGGCAGATTGCATAACCAATTCGTAGTCCTGGTATTGCATAAAACTTTGTTAGTGAACGTAGTACTACAATATTACGCTCAGCAGCAATTTCCGGCACTACACTAGCTGTTGGCGCATACTCTATAAAAGCTTCATCAATAATTAAATATGTACCATTGAGTGCGGCGATACCGGCTAGCGTCTTGATCTTATCAGGAGAATAGATTGCTCCTGAGGGATTGTGAGGATTATTGAGAATAACCAGATCATATTGATGTGATCGTAACTTCTCTCCAAGAGACTCAAAGTTTGGTAGGAAACCATCCTGTTCTTTAAGCATAATACTTTCTATGGTAGCGCCAATGCTTCGCAATGCTCGGCGGTATTCGCCAAAGGCTGGCTCAAGCAACAATGCTTGTACAGGTTTGAGTGCCCTTACTGCCGCAAAGATCAATGCCGCCGAGCCATTGCCTACTACTAAGCATTCAGGTTCGATCCCTAGCTTCATCGATAACGTAGTGACAAATTCAGTTGTATCTGGATACGACATAATTGATGCATATTCGCTTGTCAATACTCGTATCACACTAGTGGGTGGTCCTAATGGATTGATATTAGCGCTGAAGTCTAGGATCTCTTCTCGCTCAACCTGCCAGCGCCTAGCGGCTTGGTAAATAGCACCGCCATGAACCGTAAAATTGTGATCAGAATAGTTTGTCATTCCAATAGCTCAACCAGCCCAATACAATTAGGAACATAAAAAGAGAGACCATAACAACTATGATAAGTGCAGAGTTAATAACTTCTATCGTCAGTGGTCTGTAATCATCACCGAAATATGCTCCATAATGCGGCTCACCACCATAAAAGTTCAAACCACCCAGGCGAACTCCCAGTGCCCCTGCCATTGCTGCCTCAACTTGTCCAGCATTGGGACTGGCATGTTTTGCTCCATCTCTTAGCCATATACGCAATGCTTTGGGTGCATCATTGCCGCTTATAAAAGCTGAAAATGTAATAAGTATTGCCGTTAAGCGTGCTGGCACAAAATTGGCCAGATCATCTAATCGTGCTGCCACTTTGCCAAAATATCTGTAGCGAGTATCATTATGACCAATCATTGAATCGAGTGTGTTTATTGCTTTATAGCCTAGTGCCGCAGGTATACCTCCCAAAGCCAGATAAAACATTGGCGCAACAATCCCATCAGATGTGCTTTCAGCCAATGTTTCTATGGTGGCGCGTACTATCTCAGGCTCATCTAACATATCGGTGTCACGCCCGACAATACGAGCTAACTGTACCCGTGCTCGCTCTAGATCACGACTATGCAATAATCGCTTTACTGCCTGCACTTCATCAAATAGATTGCCTGTAGCCAATACTGTTGAAGTCAGATATACCATAAACAGACTGGTGATTGTATGATTACAGCTCTTAGCCAATTCTAATAGTAACAGTATAGTGATTACGCTTGCTCCCACTATAGTGACAGTTAAAAGCATGCCTAGGAAAAATTCACTCCAGCGACCTCTGCTCACGGTTCGCAGTATCTTCTCACCTAGCTCTATTGCCCGACCAATAAGACGAACTGGATGTGGCAGCCATTGTGGGTCACCCCAGACTAAATCTAACAAATAGGCGAGAGTGAATAAGAGCGGTGACATTATCGAACCATCCCAACAAGTCGATAGATCGCTTTAATATCAAGATGAGAGCGGAAATGTGCAGCCAGTTCATCATACCCTTGCTCGCGATCAGATCTATCGATAGTTATGCTTTGCGTCCGTCCGCATAGACGACTAAAGTGAGACAGTAATGCTGCTGCTCCTTCTGTAGAGTCGAATAAACCATGAAGATATGTTCCCATAACACGCCCATCATCACTTATTGCACCATCTAGAATGGAATCACTCTCACCCAGTCTCTTCAACAAGAATAGTGGCCGTGCTTGTGAGCCAAATTGAGTATCTCCCATATGAATCTCATAACCTTCAAATACTGGGCCAGGCTCAGTTGCTCCAATCAGGTTAGGTTGAATCAAACGGACCTGAGCTTGACGGGTGATCTTCTCACGACCAATCAATGTCACTACATCCAATAATGCTAATCCTGAAACAGCATCCGTTTCACCTTCTATGTGGAACGGGTCATGTACTTTTCGACCAAGCATCTGAAATCCTCCGCAAATACCAATTACTGGTTTGCCGCTGTTTGCATGATCGCTCACTGCATTCGCCCAGCCGCTTGTGTATAACCAACAAAGATCTGAGATAGTATTTTTACTTCCTGGAAGAATCACTAGATCGGCTGCTCTTATCTCTTGTGGGTTTCGACCATAAAAGAGAGTGATCTCTGGTTGTGCTTCTAGGGCACTGAAGTCACTAAAATTAGAGATATGTGGCAAGCGTATAACACATATACGCAATTGTGAGCCTGGTTTTACGGATGTGTTATGTCTTCTTCTGCTATCTTCCAATGCTACACTGTCTTCCTCATCTATGTTGCAATTATGCAGATAAGGCACAATACCCAAACAAGGCTGGTTAAGCCTGGATTCAAGTTGTTCTATACCTGGTCTGAGTAGCGCAGCATCGCCTCGAAACTTATTTATAATAAATCCATTGAAACGGGCACGCTCTTTCTCAGTAAGCAATTCATATGTTCCAACCAGTGACGCAAACACACCACCACGATCGATGTCGGCCACAAGAATGCAGGCAGCATCTGCGGCTTCAGCCATTTTTAGATTGACGATATCCCCCTCTTTCAGATTGATCTCAACTGGTGAGCCTGCGCCTTCGAGTATGATGAAATCATATCGTGCAGCTAGCCGTTGATATGCTTCGACGACCGAAGTGAAGAGTTGTGGCTTGAGCTGTTGGAAATTGGCGGCTGTGACATTGCCAAAGACTTTACCATTGAGCACAACTTGTGAACCAATATCAGAGGACGGCTTGAGCAGGATCGGATTCATATCAACGTGTGGCTCAATACCAGCAGCTTGTGACTGCATGGCTTGAGCGCGTCCAATCTCATGCCCTGCACGTGTGGCAAAAGAATTTAACGCCATGTTTTGTGCTTTGAATGGTGCAACACTCAGCCCATCCTGATGAAAGATACGGCACAAAGCGGCAACCGTAATAGACTTGCCTACATGTGATGCGGTTCCAAGTACCATCAATGCCCTTGAAGTCATCATATATTCTCCGGCAATTTAATCTTTTATAATTGTACGCAGCAAAGCTGCTGCGCGTATCTGATCTGTTGTTCCATATCGATCAAAATGGATCAACTCCATTAATGGTGTGCGTTGTTCCCACCCTTGTACTTCCAACTCTGGTCTCTCACCAAAATCTGTAACATAACCAATGCAGAGGTAAGCGATTGGCAAGAAATTTTCTGGAATAGCCAGTGTTGCAGATAACTCAACAGGATCAAGAATACTGACCCAACCAACGCCAACACCTTCAGCACGTGCTGCCAGCCAGAGATTTTGTACCGCACACACTGTCGAATAGAGAGCGGTTGCAGGCATTGTCTGTCGTCCTAAACCATGTCCGCGTGTAGTTGTTTGATCTAAAGCTACAC
>JBFLVQ010000246.1:0-12301 GCA_040758525.1 Acidobacteriota bacterium | reverse complement strand
GCGCGCGTGACCATACTCCTGCACGTAGCAGCGAGAGATCACCATAATAACTGGTAAGACCTTCACTAATCCATAGACTCTTAGTATGTACCTCGCGACTATAATCCCAGGGACCCAGTTCCACAGGCCGTATACGTTTTACATTCCATACATGGAAGAACTCATGGGAAGCGGTTGCAATCAACTCTTCAAGATTATTCTCAATAATCTGTGTTGAGTTAAGGTGCTCCATACCATCAGTGTTTTGGGCATATGGCGCCAGATGGAATATAAAAGTGTAATGTGTAAAATCTGGCAGACCACAGATAGCCGTCTGCGCTGCTACGATACGCTGCAGACTAGCAAGTAACTGCGACTTATTATTAAAAGATGTATAAGAATGTAGTACCACACGATAGCTACGACCGTCATGTTGGAAACTATCTACTTCAAAATCACCAATCTCAACCGGTGTGTCAATCAAAAGATCATAATTAGCAAAATGAAACTCGGTCTGTTCAGGATGATCTACCGCACCACTTATTAGTTTCCAATTAGCTGGTTTCTCAATCTTCAATTCAATAGCATCCTGTTTATGCCCATTCACATACATAAATACGGCAGCACCATTGATATTGGCATGCTGATCATTAAGTTGACTAAAAGTACCAGATAGATCGTTGGCAAAGACTTTATAGCTTACTTCGATGGTCTGCTGACCACGGCAGTCTATACGCCAACTCTGTTTATCGAGTTTATCCCAAGTGAGTAGATTACCATTTGCACTACGTGCAGCAAACTCCTGCACATTACGAGTAAAATTGTAGATTACATATCGACCCGGCGACCAGGCAGGCATAGCAACATCGACCGTATTCGTTTTGATATTATCAATACGTATACGTATCTCGAAGAGATGGCTGTTTGGCGCACTCATTCCCAGCCAATAACTGAGCTTGAATCGCTCTACCGGAGCATTCTCAGCAACCTCTGTATGGCCTTTGGCAGGTCCCTCAGGCAGCCACAGCAATACCAGCAAGATCACACTAAAAGCCGCTTTACGGATTCCTCTACGATCTTTCACGAGCGCTTATTTCACCTCCCTATCGGACGGCGCCTTTACAGGCGGAACGCCTTTTGCTGAATACAATGGATGGTTCAGATACACAAACAGAGCAATAAGCTTCTATTTTGCCCAGGATTTGGGAAAACGACAATAGCTTGAAAGATATTCACGGCAGCAGGAGGGTTTATGAAGAAATCAACCGCGCAACGCCCATCACCAGAACCGCACCAGCCTACTGGTAAGCAGCAAGGCAAGGTGATTGATACTGGCCGGCTTAATCGTCAAATCTATGAGCCAGACGAAGAGATCTCAAAGGCCTTTAGTGAAGCACAGCGGATTGCGGAAAGTGGCAGCGATCTGATCAAACGTAAGCTACGTGCCGAGATTAATTCCGATGTCACACCAGAGTTGGCCGGTGATGATCCTGACGCCAATTGGACAGAGGCAGGCACAAGTGGCGATGAATCGGTGGTAGGTGGTAACTCTACACCTGATCAGGATAATGTAGAAATTATTGGTGAGGCAGTAGGGCTACAATACGAGGACAACGAGCCATTACATACACTAGAGAAGATTGAAGAGCGCGATCGACATCGCTGGGAACTCGATCCCGCTTCCTCGGAAGACTACATAAATAGAGTTAAACGCCCATCATAATAAGGTGGGGCAATATTTGCCCCCCTTCTCTTCTGTTTTGCCGCTTTTAGCCTATAATTAGGCTGGATTTGCGACCCTATGGGGCAACTACCCAAACCGAGTGTACGCGCAATGAGAATTATGGTGCTCATCAACGCCGCCGCTCGCAAGAAGCTTTCCTTATCAGACGTAAATGCGGCATTTCAGGCTGCAGGAGTCGAAGCGGAAATAAACCGACTGGAAGGCAAACGTATTGCCAGTGCAGCACGCGCAGCAGTAGCAGCAGGTGTGGATGCAGTGGTAGCGGGCGGTGGTGATGGTACGATCAATACTGTGGCAGGAGTATTAGTGCATGGGCAGATACCGCTTGGCGTGTTACCGCTCGGTACTCTTAACCATTTCGCAAAAGATCTAGGTATACCTCTAGACTTTGAGGAGGCCGTGCGTGTAGTGGCACAAAGCAATGTACGCAGAATAGATGTGGGCCAAGTTAACAACCATATATTCCTCAACAACTCGTCTATTGGTCTCTATCCACGTATTGTCAAACGGCGTGAAGAGATACGTGAGCGGTTAGGACGTGGCAAATGGCTGGCTATGCTTACTGCCAGTATTACGGTCTTTCGTCGTTTCCCACTAATGCGGGTACGGCTAGTGGTTGATGGTCAGGGCTGGAGCGAGCCACGTACTACCCCTTTTGTCTTTATTGGTAATAATGAATATCAGATGCATCTATTCGCACTAGGCAGCCGTGACTACTTAGATAAGGGTAGGCTAAGTCTCTATGTGCCTAACCGCACAGGCCGCTTTGGTCTTTTATGGCTAGCGCTACTGGCACTTGTTAACCAACTAGAACAGACTAAGGATTTTGACTTATGCCAAGCTCAAGAGATATGGATCGATACCCGCAAACGCGCGCTAAGAATCTCGCTTGATGGTGAAGTGACACGTATTCAACCACCCTTGTACTACCGCTCACTAGCAGGGGCATTGCCGGTACTTGCGCCAGAGATAGCTGTATGAAAATAATTGCGCATATCTCCGATCTACATTTCAACAGTATCAATGTAGACGCCGCACAAGCGCTATTGACTGAATTGGCTATCCTCGCTCCCACACTTGTAGCGATAAGCGGAGACCTTACACAACGTGCTCGGCAACACGAATTCATTGCTGCGCGCGCCTATTTAGCACAGTTGTCGGCACCATATCTAGTGGTCCCAGGCAATCACGATATCCCTCTCTACGATATTGTGCGCCGTATCAATCGTCCCCTCGAACGTTATCGCAAATATATTAGTGATGATCTTAATCCTTGTTATCTAGATGAGGAGATTGCTGTCCTTGGCATTAACACTGCGCGTGCATTAAGCTGGAAGAGCGGTAGTCTCTCCATGCAGCAGATTACCGACTTACGTAGAAGATTACAGGAATTTCTCCCATCAATTTTCAAGGTGGTTGTTACACATCATCCTTTTATTCCTCCACCTGGTCGAGCCCGTGCCGATCTGGTAAGAGGCGCTACTCAGGCATTAGCAGCAATGGAAGATTGTGGTGCTGATCTGTTACTGGCCGGTCATCTACATCGTAGTTATAATGACGATATACGTAGTCATTATCCCACAACACGCCGTTCTATCCTTGTCGCACAGGCTGGCACTGCCATCTCAACACGTGAACGTGGTGAGCCTAACACTTACAATATCATTCGTATTGATCAAAGTAGTGTAGAGATCTCTTTGCGTGTATGGAATGGTCAACAGTTTACGACCGCTTCAACAACTTGCTACATTAAACAGGCAGGTGAGTGGCGACCGCAAAAATAGGCTGCGGCCGCCAGTTTTTATTAGTTTACCTTGATGGCAACAATGGTGCAGTCATCTTCTAGTTGTGCATGTTCGGCAAAGTTACAAGCCTCATCATAGACTGCACTGATCAGTTCTCGCGCCGGCAACTGCCGATACTTGATTACTGTTGTTGCTAGTCGCTCTACGCCAAACTCTTCACTACCTCTGAGTGTCTCTGTAATCCCATCTGTATAAAGTAACAGTGTATCGCCTGGCGCTACTGTATGACGGTATCCGCTGTAATAGCGATCAGGAAACAGTCCCAAGGCAATATTGCCCTCATTGAATAGCTCATAGCTATTATCTGGCCTTACCAATAGTATTGGGTTATGACCGGCGTTGAGATAAGTGAAGCCATAACAATCATAACGCAGATCAAGGTAGCAGGCTGTGACAAATTGATCGGCAGCAGTGCTGTCATGCAGCAGCCTGTTAAGTAGATTAAAATTACGCTCTAATGAGCATTCATTGCAGATCTGCGCACGTAGGCTAGCACGGAATGAAGCCATTATCAGCGCAGCCGGCACACCTTTGCCAGAGACATCGGCAATTACTACTCCTAAGCGATTCTCACTCACTTTAATGAAATCGAAGTAATCACCACCTACTTCTTTAGTTGGACAGTTGAGCCCTGCGATCTCAAAGTGACCAAAGACTGGATCACAAGTAGGCAACAGACTCTGTTGTACACGATGAGCAACTGCCAACTCTGCTTGCATACGCTCTTTCTCTACTAATGCTTTGTGCAGCATTGCCTTCTCGATCGAGATCGCCGCTTGGTTAGCAAAAAACATTAGCATCTCTAAATCCATCTTGGTATAGGCAGAGAGGCGATCACATTCCAGATTGAAGGCGCCGATTACCTTGCAGTTAGCACGAATCGGAGCGACCATCTCTGAACGTGTTTGTGCTCGCGCCGAGATATAACGATTATCTACCGTAACATCTGGCACGATTACACCCATACCAGTCTTTACTGCCCACCCAACAATCCCATCACCAACTTTTAAGTGTATGCAGCCAGGCTGTAGGTACTTATCATAACCACGGCTGGTGTGCGCCTTGACGTGTCGCTCCTTACCATGAGATTCGATTATATAGATCCCTGCGGAATCATAATGGATAAATGACCGCACGGTGTCGATAATGAGATCGAGTACTGCATCTAGATCAAGCGAAGAACTGATCTTACGTGCCAACTCCATCATTAGCTGGAATTTCACCTCTACAGAAAGTTGTGTGGTTCCATGTGTCTTCGCCATCATTTCAACTGACATCACTCACATCCTTTACTAATAATTCTTAAGGTTTCGCCGAGCACACGATAATCAGCTAACTGCTCGGCGTGGCGACGGCGACTGTTTACAACGTGCGGACTGGGATGATAGAGAGGTACTAACTTGCGACCATACCAGTCATAGACACGCCCTACATTACTCAGTGTGAGGTCATGTGGCTCGATCCCCGCAAGTGCTGTGAGTGCAATGGCACCTAAGGTGGCGATTATAGGCGGTTGTAGTAGCTCTATTTGACGTGCCAAGAATGAACGGCAATTTACCATCTCGGCTGCCGTGGGGCGTACATTCCGCTCACCTTGGCGGGGATTACAGAGCACTGCATTAGTAATAAAGATTTCTGCACGTGTAAGCTTTGCCGCTACCAAAAAGAGATCAAAATTGCGTCCAGAAAGATCTCCTACTAATGGAATACGTGTACGATCGCCACCACGACGACCAGGCGCCTCGGCAATAAACATTACACGTGGTGTCAATGTGCCATTGAGCCGACTGAGTAGGGCCTGCCGTCCACACATACGTGGGCAAAGGCGGCAATTGGCAGCTTTACGTTCCAGCCATTGGAATGATCTTTCCAGGTTTATCGTCATCTCTCTCACTCTCTGTTATATGTTAACATAAAAGCAGTTGTCTGTCTGGCTGGGCAGCAGCATTAACATTTACTGGGAAATTCTGTTAAACTCTCGCCTTCCCAAGAAAATTTAAATGTCGCCAAACCATTGCTGGTTTGGTTTGCTGGAGGAAGATACCTAATGTCAATTACTATCAATGAGCGCGAGCAAGCAGGCGTGAAGATCTTTGATCTTGTCGGACGCATTACTCTTGGTTCTGGCAATGTAGAGTTACGTGAATCGATTAATAAGGCCCTTGATGCCGGCGATAAGAAATTGCTACTCAATCTTGCCGAACTCAGTTATCTAGATAGCGCTGGAGTAGGCGCACTGGTGGGATGCTTTACCAGCGCACAAAGCCGTGGAGCTTCGCTTAAACTGGTTAATCTTACTAAGAAGATCCATGATGTGCTGGCAATTACCAAATTGATCACCGTCTTTGACACCTTCGAGAGCGAATCAGAAGCAATTAATAGCTTCTAACAGGCACAATATTAAAAGCTCTTTAGCAACTCTTTTGGGTAGCTTGAAACTCTTCTGCGAGTATGCCCATATGGACGAGATCCTGATAGCCATCACGCAGCTTATACTCGCTACGTAGTAGTCCCTCACGCTGAAAACCGAGCTTTTCATAGAGCCTGATCCCTTTGGTGTTGGTGACAAAGGCGTTGAGATAGACCTTATGGAGCTTGCCAGCCGTAAAGGCATAGGAGAGCAGCAATCGTATCGCTGCTTGTGCATAACCGCGGTTCCAATAGGCGCGTTTGCCAATGATGATGCCTAGTCTTGCCGTGTCATTAACACGATCAATTTCATGAATACCAATATTGCCTATATAGTTGCCATCCAGAGTAAAGATCGCTAGCAGCAGATCTACCGTGCTCTCATATTTCTCACTAATATAAGCCTCGACACGCTCATGTGTGGTAGTAGATTGGAAGAAGGAGAAGTTTTTTACTACCTCCTTATCATGCGCCCATTCCATTACCAGATCTGCGTCTGCAGGTGTAAGTGTGCGCATCTTGACACGATCGTTTTGGAGTTCTATTAGATCTTTCATTCAACTAGCAACGATCAAAGTATACTCAACTCATAGAGCCGCGAGGCTAGTACCTCTACACGATCGCGGCCAATCAGTTTATAGAGCCATGAATCTGGAATCGCGACACGGCCAAATTTAGCGCCCAACATTGCCCCCGCTAGCGCTGCTACTGCATTAGGGGCAGCTCCCCCTAGATTTGCCGCACGGATTAATCCTCCTTCTAAAGATTGGCTATTAAGCAATATCCAAAAAGCTGCTTGTAGTGTAGTGGGTGCATAATCTGAAGTGTTTAGATTCTCTATCTTCAGTTCCTGAACTTTTACTAGTGCTTCGACTAGCTCTCTATTTTTGTCATGAGCAAATTCGAAGACTTTATCAAAGATCTTGGGCTCGTCACGCACTAATAGACTAATGGCATAGTTAACAATCATTGAACCGTGTGTACAGCGCTCATCCCAATGGGTTATACGTGAGCAGGTGATGGAATCTTCGCTCAGTTTGTTGGTATTAAGATAGCGGTAGAGTCCTACTGGTATACCATAGACAAGACTGACACTGCCAGCGATCTCCAAGGTCGAGTCATAAGCAGCACCTTCACTAGCTTCCTGCCAGCGTTCACCTTCCAACATACGCTTTAGTACATGGCTAGTGAAACTGCTTATATCCTTGGGCCGACTCTTATACCAACCGACAAAACGGTAGGCAATATTATCAGGATCAAAACAGTGGCGTGTACAGATCGACTCTAGCACGGAGACCATCATCTGACTCTCATCGGTATATTCACCGGGATCTAGATTCAGTTTCCCGCCTCCTAGCAGATCTTTTATCTGTCCATATTTTTGTTGAATTGATGTAGCTGTTTCGCCTATGCCAATCGCGCCCAACGCATCGCCTAGCGCCAATCCAAGTAGACAACCTTCAAATTTGCCGCGCATCTTCAGCACACCTCTTCTCTGTGATCATTGGATTGCCCAGATACTAATCGACCTGGGTGTATAAGATCAATCTCGTGCTGAGACTCGCCCATCCCGCTTCTCTTTAAGCCTTGGTGAGTGCCGATCGACAAAGCAGAAGAGCTGCGCAGGTCTATGTATCCCTTCCATCTTTGTCTCACCTAGATCCTTGAGTATACCCATAGAGAGGATCTTTTTACGAAAATTCCGCTTATCGAGCGGCTTACACAAGATCACCTCATAGACACGCTGTAGTTCGGTAAGGGTAAATTTGGCGGGCAATAGTTGAAAGCCTACCGTAGTATATTCGAGTTTGTTACGTAGCCGCTCAAGCGCATAGTTTAGGATTTCACCATGATCAAAGGCAAGTTCAGGAAGGCTGTACATTGAGTGCCAGGCTACCGCTTCGGCATCGGTATCAGCTTTGATCTGTAGATTGTCTGCGTTTACTAGCGCGAAATAGGCAACTGTGATCACCCAAGTGCGGGGATCACGATCTGGATTGCCAAAGGTGTAGAGTTGCTCTAAATAGATATTACTAACATTGGTCTCATCACGTAACTCACGTAGTGCTGCCTCATTGAGCGTCTCACCCTTACGTACAAAGCCGCCTGGAATTGCCCACATACCCTTGAATGGCGGCTCGCCACGCTTGATCAGAAGTACCTTGAGGTCACTGTCTGCAACAGTAAAGACGACCATATCGACAGTTACAGAAGGTCTGGGGAAAATGGAGGGATCATAGTTCTCTAATCCCTCCATGGCTCTTTTATTACGCTCTTTGTTGTCCATTTTTACCAGGATTTACCAGGAGATCACATCTGCGGTGCGAACTATTTCAGCACCTGCCTTCTTCATCTCTGCAATCGCGGCTTGGCTGCCTTCTGCCGTTACCCCGCTAATGGCATCCTCGACTACTGCTACACGGTAACCACGTGCTAGTAGACCAAGCGCTGCAGCCTTAACACAATAATCGGTCGCGACGCCGAATACCAGATATTTTTCCGCATCAATATCGCGAAATACCTTCTCAGCATTCTCATTGCCAAAAATACTGAAAATTGTCTTCTCGAGCACTAAATTGCCAGCCTCTGGCAAATTGAAAGATTGTGCTGAATTAGCAATTACCAGCGAAGGCTGACAAGTAGTAGCAGCGATCTTGTGTTGTCCTGGTGTGCCAGATACACAGTGTGGAGGAAACTGCTTGAACTCAGGATCGTCAGGTGCGTGCGCATCAACCGAGGCCACTATCGGCAGTTTATGCCGCTTTGCATAATCGATCAGCTTCTCTAAGTTTGGCACGATCTCGGTTGCGCCAGGTACATAGAGCGTTCCTTGCGGATCCATAAAATCGAACTGTGTATCGATGTCAATAAATGCTAGTCTCTGCTTTGCCACCATAATACTCCTTCCTACTATTCATCCTACCATTCAATAATTCAATCGCGCACTACTCGTGCTCGTTAATTACTATTCTTTTTTCATAGTGTGAATAATACACTAATTAAAAATTAGCGTCAAGTGAAAAACCTCACAAGAGTCTAGTTTAGGGCATTTCCTACACGTAGTCATTGAGTTACTAATCAATAAACAATTATAGCGCGGGGATAGGGAGAAAGGTTGAGGGAGTTAGCGAGGATGGGTCTTTTGTTAGTTGTCAGTGGTTACAGGTCTGGTGCAAAATATATCCAGACTAGCAGGGATGAAGTGAGAGGAGCTATGTCAAAGCACGCATACGAACCGGACGATGCCGTTATTAGCAAGCGCGAGGAGAAGGAGAAGCTTAAAGAGCCGCCTCGCTATCGAGTTCTACTGCATAACGACGATTTCACCACTATGGAGTTTGTTGTCTATGTGCTTGAGACAGTATTCCAGCATCAGACGCCCGAGGCGGTGCTAATAATGTATCAAGTACATACTCAAGGTATTGCTTTAGCAGGCATTTATACCTATGAGATTGCTGAGACCAAAGTGGCCAAAGTAATTCAGTTGGCGCGTGAGCAAGGATTTCCTTTCCTATCTACAATGGAGGAGGAGTAGGTTGAGCAGCACAAGTATCCTCGCCATGTCATCTTATGAACCGGAGCTTAACGATGCTACGGTAGTAAAGCGTAGTGAGCAACCGGAAGAGAAGTTGGCAGAGCCACCTCGCTATCGTGTGTTGCTCTACAATGATGATTACACGCCAATGGAGTTTGTTGTAAGCGTACTAGAAGAGGTCTTTCAATACTCTTACTTCGATGCTGATGCGCTTATGTGGAGGGTGCATGTTTCTGGTGTAGGGATAGTAGGCGTCTATCCTTATGAGATCGCTGAGACAAAGGTGCGGAAGGCCACCCAGATGGCGCATGAATACGGTTTCCCATTACTATTTGATCTAGCAGAAGAGACCGAGAAATAGGTTAAAGAATCTTACCAATATGTTGACTAAAGAACTACAAGCCACACTTCAATACGCGCTTATCGAAGCGACCAGTCGGCGTCATGAATATCTGACGCTTGAACATCTACTACTTGCCCTACTTGCAGATAAGACCGCCAGTAATGTGCTACACCATTGCGGTGCCGATCTAAAGAGATTACAGCAAGAGCTAGAGGATTTCCTTAGCAAGAACCTAGAGTCGCTGCCCAAGCGTAGGCAGCAAACCCCTGAGCAGACGGCTGCTTTCCAACGAGTACTAGAATATGCAATACGGCAGGCACAGGCGGCTGGCCGTCAAGAGATCGATGGTGGCAACATCTTGGCGGCACTCTTTCTGGAAAACAACTCACATGCTGTCTATCTACTGAAAAAGCATGGTGTCAGTCGATTAGATATTCTCAATTTTATCTCTCATGGAATATCCAAGATCAATGAGGTTGAAGAACCTGTTAGTGGGCAAGGTGAAGTGGATGATGAGGAAGGTAGCCGTCCTGTACGTGATCCACTCGCATCTTTTACTACCAACTTAATTACACGTGCAGCCCAAGGTCTGATCGATCCTTTGATCGGACGTAAGTCTGAACTGATGCGCACTATTCAAGTGCTGTGTCGCCGACGTAAGAATAATCCTATCTATGTAGGCGATCCAGGTGTAGGCAAAACCGCATTGGCAGAAGGATTGGCATTAAAGATCTACAAAGGTGAAGTGCCCGAAGTATTGCGTTCTGCCGAAGTATTTCAACTTGATATGGGTGCAGTGCTGGCCGGGACAAAATTCCGTGGTGAATTTGAGCAGCGTTTCAAGGCAGTGATTACTGCGCTTAAGAAACGACCTGGGGCGATTCTAGTAATTGATGAGATACACACACTAGTGGGGGCAGGAGCAACTACTGGTAGTTCTATGGATGCCTCAAACATTCTTAAACCCGTGCTTGCTTCTGGTGAGATACGTTGTATAGGCTCGACCACCTATCCAGAATATAAAGCCTCTTTTGAGCGTGATCGTGCACTAGCACGTCGTTTTCAGAAGATCGAGATTGGCGAGCCCACTATCGAAGAGACCATACAGATTCTACTGGGTCTAAAGAGCTATTATGAAGAGCATCATGGTATTAAGTACTCTGAAGAAGCAATACAGGCGGCGGCAGAATTGGCTGGTAAATATATTAATGATCGCTTCCTACCCGATAAGGCAATAGATGTGATCGACGAAGCCGGCGCAGCTATGAAGCTGCTACCTGCTGATGAGCGACCAACACTAGTCCAGCCTGGAGACATTGAGATAGTTGTTGCACGTATGGCGAAGATTCCTCCTAAAACCGTTTCTGTTAACGACAAGGAGCGGTTGCAGAATCTTGAGAAGGATCTTAAATCGGTTATCTATGGGCAGGATAATGCTATTACACAACTGGTCCGAACCATCAAACTATCCAGGGCTGGCCTGGGCAATCCTGAAAAACCGATTGGCTCATTTCTCTTCTCTGGTCCCACAGGTGTGGGCAAGACAGAACTTGCTAAGCAGTTGGCATTTGTGTTAGGGATCAACTTTCTACGCTTTGATATGAGCGAGTATATGGAGAAACACACGGTATCTAGGTTGGTTGGCGCCCCGCCCGGCTATGTTGGCTTTGATCAGGGTGGTCTACTAACTGATGCCATTAATAAAACTCCACACGCTGTACTGGTACTTGATGAGATCGAGAAAGCACATCCCGATCTATTTAATATTTTGTTGCAGGTAATGGATCATGCCACCCTTACTGACAACAATGGTAAGAAGGCCGATTTCCGTAATGTAATAGTGATTATGACCACTAATGCGGGAGCGAGAGAGATCAGCAGCGGATCGATCGGTTTCAAAGAAGGCAAAATCATCAACAAGAGCAAGAGTGCTATTGAGCGGACCTTTAGTCCTGAGTTTCGTAATCGCTTAGATAGCTGGATCGTCTTCGAGCCACTCAGTTTTGAAACGATCAAACAGGTAGTAGACAAATTTGTAAATCAGTTGCGTAGCCAGCTTATCGAGAAGAAGGTTACCATAGAGCTAACTGAGGCAGCGCGAGAATGGCTGGCAAACAAAGGCTATGACAAACTCTATGGTGCGCGACCAATGTCAAGGGTGATCCAATCGACTCTTAAAGAGCCACTTGCTGAAGATATTCTCTTTGGTTCCCTACAATCGGGTGGCAATGTTTGTATTGATGTGAAAGATGGCGAGATTGTCATCAACAAGCCATAAAGTCTGCTAACAAGTATGGGGTGCTACTCAATATTTACGCTTATAGAGTAGTAGCCCCTCTGTTTGATTGGGATCTAATAATGTGTAGTTGACATTAAGCCAATTAAGAAAGTCTTTATTACTATTTGCCAATCCAAACAACGATTTTTCATTATTAAATGCGATAAATTTAGGTTGATTGCGATAGAGCTGAGTAAATAGCTCCTGT
>JBFLVQ010000245.1:0-12316 GCA_040758525.1 Acidobacteriota bacterium | reverse complement strand
GATTGGACGTCCCATAGAAACATAGATATCCTCTATCTGTTTCTTCTCTGCCGCCGCTTGCTGATGGGCTGGATCGAGTTCTAACACTTTTCTAAACAGGCGCAAGGCTTGTGGGTACTTTACACGGGGAGCAAGACCATTATCATAGTTGATCTTGCGTCCAAATTCATAAGTCGCCTGTACTAGCTTCTTTTTTGTCGCCTCATCTTTAGGATTCTTCTCGTAAGTCTTCTCCAATTCTACCAATTCGGCAGGCTTCTCTACTTCTGGGCCGGCGGGTGGCGCTCCACTCGCACTACTACCAGCCGGAGCATTGGGAGTACTAGCTACAGGGCTACTGGGCTGGCTGCCATAACCGCCCCCACTAGGCTGCGCGGCAGGCTTTAAGCTGGTATTTTCTAACTCTTTCTCATCAGTCACAGGTTTAGGCTGATTCCCACCGCAGGCCACCAGAGTAGCGGCGCACATCAGTAAGAGTGCCAATACCATTTTCTTCATAATTTATTACAACCTCCTAATAATTCTTCCAGATAGTTAGAACTTAAATATTGTTTGAATGCATCTGAGACTAACATAAAACAGTTAATGACAAAACTTCTGCTCTCCCTGCCAAATAGATATATTAGTGCAAGGCGGTAGCTTGCCCGCCCGAAGCAGCGTATAATCTATTATCGTTGGCAGCCGGCCGAACAGTGAGCGGCTTTAATAATTTGCCTAATAATGGTAGTAGCTATGAAACAACAGGTAAAATTGAAACGCAAGAGCCTTTGGCGACGCATCCTTACACCTCGTGTAGTCTTTTTACTAGGTCTGATGGTGCTTGCCCTTACTGGAGTCTTCGCCTATTTCTATGTAATCTTTTCTGAAATGATAGATGCCAAGCTACAAGGTAATATCTTTGTACGTGCAACTGGCATTTATGCTGCTCCTTTGAAGGTAAAGACTGGACAGGGGCCAAGGAAGACCGAATTGATCAATTATCTGGAACATATAGGTTATCTAAGTGAGGGAAAACCTCCTGTTCCTGAACGTGGTCGCTATCTAATAAAAGGTACTCAAATAGAGATTGAGCCCAGCAGTAGTGCACGTATCGATGGTCGTGGTCAATTCCCTAGTGTAAGGCTAAAGTACTCTGATGATGGTCAACGTGTCTTAGGTATTACCGACCTAATGCTTAACAAGAATCTTGATGGCTGTCTACTTGAACCAGAACTGCTCACTGCTGTCAACCGCGAACGCGAAAAGCGTAAGATTGTCGAGTTTAAAGATCTGCCAGATAATCTTGTCAAGTCGATCATTGCTATTGAGGATCGGCGTTTCTTTGATCATCCTGGCATCGATTTCCGTGGTCTCTTTCGTGCGCTCTGGCGCAATGTTGAAGAGGGTGAACTACAACAGGGTGGTTCAACTATCACTCAACAGCTTGTCAAAAACTTCTTTCTCACCCCAGAGCGTACTTTCAAACGGAAATTCTCTGAGGCTTTTATCTCCGTGCTGCTAGAAACCCGCCTAACAAAAGAACAGATCTTTCAAATGTATTGTAATGAGATCTATTTAGGCCAAGATGGCAGCTATTCGATCAATGGTGTAGGCGAGGCAGCAAAATTCTACTTCAATAAAGATGTCATTAATCTCTCGCTTTCCGAATCGGCATTCCTCGCTGGTGTTATTCGTGGTCCTGGTTACTATTCACCTTTCCAACACCCCAGGCGAGCCGTCGAGCGGCGTAATCAGGTGCTTGATGCTATGGTGGTTGCTAATTCAGTAGATGCGAAGACTGCCGAAGATACTAAGAAGATCAATCTGCAAATCCGTCCAAAATCTTCTAGTAGCAATGCCGAAGCGCCCTACTTTCTCGACTATATACAGACCAAAGTTAATGAACGTTTTACTGATAAATTCTTTGCCCAACAGTCCTATAGGATCTATACAACTATTGATATGGAGCTACAGCGTGCTGCCGACCGTGCTGTGCGCGATGGTCTAATACAACTGGAGAAGGATTATAGCAAGCGCTACAGTCCAGGCTCATTACAAGCAGCCTTGATTGCTATGAGTCCTAAGACCGGCGAGATTCTTGCTATGGTAGGGGGACGTGACTATAGCACCAGTCAACTTAATCGTGTCACAGAAGCACACCGTCAACCTGGTTCGGTATTTAAGCCCATTGTCTATACCACTGCACTCAGTACCAAAGATGCAAAAAATAAGGAGAATATTATTACTGCAGCCTCAAAATTCCTGGATGCAAAAGAGATCTTTACCTATGGTGATGGACAGACCTATGAGCCAGATAATTATGGAATGGACTACTCTAATGAATTGACCACAGTACGTGAAGCGCTTACTCGCTCTCTCAATGTTGTAACTGTGCGTGTAGCGGAAAAGACTGGTTATTGGAAAGTCGCAGATATGGCAGAAAAATTTGGCCTGCCCAAACCCCAACCCTTCCCTGCACTCGCGCTTGGTACAACCGAAGCAACACCCTTAGAAGTAGCACGAGCCTACACTGTCTTTCCTAATCTAGGCACACGTATAGAGCCACTTGCAATCAGTCGTATTACCGATTCAGATGGTCAAACAATCTTTCAGGATACTGCTAAACAGACTTCTGTTATCGAGCCACAAGTGGCATTTATTGTTAACACAATACTGCAAGATGTGATCAACCGTGGCACGGGCGCACGTTCGCGTGCCTTGGGATTCAAAGAATTGGCTGCAGGTAAAACGGGCACCAGTCGTGATGGTTGGTTTGCTGGTTATACACCTAATCTGGTCTGTGTTGTTTATGTTGGCTTTGATGACAATTCCCAACTAGGTTTGGAAGGTTCGAAAGCGGCTTTGCCAATCTGGACAGAGTTTATGAAGAAAGCTGTCGCGCGGCGACCAGAACTGGGTGGTGATGAATTCCCTACACCAAAACCAGCACCTACCAAACTACTCCTCGATCGTAATACTGGCCTGCTTTCAACAGAACAATGTTCCGACGATACCTATGAAGAATATTTTGTCACTGGCACTGAACCAAAAGAGAATTGCGAGTCAGTATTAAATAGTTCTCCTGATGAAGGCGAAGAAGGATTCCCGCCTACAGAAGAGTCTGAACCAGCAGCAAAACCGGATGATAGTGGCCGACCAAGGCGACTTTTTAGAGTCTTTAAGCGCCCTTTTGAACGCAGATCACCGTAAGATAGTTGGCTCGCGGTTGAAATCGTGACCAATTTTCGGTAAGCTGTCAGGCTCATAAATCGCCATACAGGCGGCTAGCCCAACACAAGGTATTTAAGTAATGAAACCAGTCATATGCACTTATTGCAATACAGAGGTCTATACCTATACTGGTCCAGCCGACCGGCTAGAGGTTAAGGCCGAATATTTTGTTCCTGCTTCACCAAAATTCAAAGCCCCCGAGCCAGGTCAGGATATTGTCTGTCCAAATTGTGCAATCCGTTTTGTTGGTGTCTCTAATCAGGTAAATCAGATTCGTATGCTAATCGACTGGCATTATAAAGGTTCTGGTGAGGTAGGGACACTTTGAAGGTTTAACTACAGAGACCACAAAGTGCCATTAACACTCTGTGATCTCTGTACCCTTGATAATATTACAACTCACTACTCTTTGCCTTAACGTTAATCCCTAGATCTGGCATCTCGGCAAGCTCATCATCCATTGCTGATGGTCCTTCTTGTACCGATGGGTCAGGCTCAAGCCTTACACGACGGTAGTATTCCATACCTGTGCCGGCAGGGATAAGGCGACCCATAATGACATTCTCCTTCAAGCCGCGTAGGTAATCGACACGACCAGAGATCGATGCCTCGGTAAGCACACGAGTCGTCTCTTGGAAAGAGGCTGCAGAGATAAAGCTGTCTGTAGATAGCGATGCCTTAGTGATACCTAGTAGTAATGGTTCGGCTGATGCCGGCTGGCCAGTACGCTCAAGGACACGACGGTTCTCATCTTCAAATCTGAAGCGATCAACCTGCTCCTCAAGGAGAAATTCCGTGTCACCAACCTCACGTACTTTCACCCAGCGTAACATCTGACGTACGATCACTTCTATATGCTTGTCATTGATGTTGACGCCCTGTAACCGGTAGACTTCTTGAATCTCATCTACCAGGTAACGTTGCAAGGCATCCACACCCTGTACAGCAAGGATATCATGTGGGTTGAGGGGTCCATCCATTAATGGCTCACCAGCCCTTACACGGTCGCCTTCCTGCACATTGATGTGCACACCACGTGGGATAGAGTATTCGCGCACTTCACCATCATCACCAATTACCTGGATCTTGCGCTGTCCCTTAGTAACATTACCAAACTTGATAACACCATCGATCTCTGTCATCACCGCAGTCTCGCGTGGTTTACGCGCCTCAAATAGCTCTACCACACGCGGCAGACCACCTGTGATATCTTTGGCGCGTGTGGTTTCACGCGGGATCTTAGCGATAATGTCACCAGGCATGACATCCTGGCCATCTTTTACGATCAAGTTGGCGCGGATAGGCATCTGATAGGTGCGTTGTGTTTTGCCGTTCTTATCACGAATCTCTATACGGGGCTGACGCTTCTCATCTGGTGAATCGATCACAATCTGAGAGATATTGCCAGTGATCTCGTCTGTCTCTTCGTGTATCGTCACCCCTTCAATAAGATCCTTGTAATGAACGACACCACTTACTTCTGTAAGAATCGCAAAAGTGAATGGATCCCAGGTTGATAGTATCTGGCTCTCCTCAACCTTGTCTCCATCCTTAACGTGCAAGGTAGCACCATAGACAATCTGGTAGCGCCCAGCTTCACGGCCACGTTCATCAATCAGTATGATCGAGCCGTTACGATTCATTGCTACCAGTTTACCTTCGCGATTATGTACAGTCTTTAGATCAATAAACTTGACTGTGCCTGCCTTACGTGCTTCGTTTGAGGACTGTTCCGTACCACCAGTAGCAACACCGCCTATGTGGAAGGTACGCATTGTCAACTGTGTGCCAGGCTCGCCGATCGACTGTGCGGCGATCACCCCTACTGCTTCACCCATCTCGACCATACGACCAGTGGCAAGATTACGGCCATAACATTTCACACATACACCGCGACGTGATTCGCAAGTAAGCACGGAGCGGATTTTGACACGATCGATGCCGCCAGCATTCTGGATTTCACTAGCAATATCTTCATTGATCTCTTGATTGGTTTTGACTACTACATCTCCTGTTACTGGATCAATGACATCCTCAAGCGCAACACGACCGATGATGCGATCGCGCAGTGGCTCGATCACCTCACCACCTTCCTTGATCTCCTCGGCCCATATTCCCTTCACCGTACCACAATCAGGTTCAGAGACAATTACATCTTGAGCAACGTCAACCAGACGGCGTGTCAAGTAACCAGAGTCAGCCGTCTTTAATGCAGTATCGGCCAGACCTTTACGTGCGCCGTGTGTAGAGATAAAGTACTGCAACACGTTCAACCCCTCACGGAAGTTGGCACGGATTGGCGTCTCAATAATCTCTCCTGAAGGCTTGGCCATAAGACCACGCATACCGGCAAGCTGACGTATCTGCTGTTGAGAACCGCGCGCGCCGGAATCGGCCATCACCATGATTGGGTTAAGTTCTCCTGACTCAGCCTCGCGCTTACGCATGGCAGAAAACATCTCATTAGCTACTCTTTCAGTTGCCTCTGACCAGATCTGCACAATACGATTGTAGCGCTCACCATTGGTGATCACACCATCTTGATACTGCTTCTCGACTTCAATCACCTCTTTATCAGCCTGTTTCACTAGATCAATCTTCGAGGAAGGAGTCACTAGATCATCAATGCCAATCGATATACCCGCGCGTGTAGCGTAGAAGAACCCCAGTGCCTTTAGCTCATCAAGCATACGTACAGTCTGCTCATGGCCAAAGCGCAAATGACAATAGTTGACCAGCGACTGCAGACCTTTCTTCTTCAGTAGACCATTAATAAATGGCATCTCATCTGGCAGATGATCACTGAAGATGACACGACCCACAGTAGTGTTAATAACTCGATCAACATCCTGCTCTTGAGCGCGAATAACATCCTGGGAATCACGTTCCTGCTCTAGGTCGATCAATTTACCTTTGTAGCGCATACGAATCGGTGTCTGTGTTCCCACCAATCCAGCATCAAGGGCAAGCAGTACCTCTTCGGTTGAGGAGAAGCTCTTACCAGCGCCGATAGCATCAGCACGCTCCTTGGTTAGATAGAAGCAACCTAGCACAATATCCTGTGTTGGCACTGCAATGGGCTGACCACTGGCAGGGCTGAGAATATTGTTTGATGAGAGCATCAGAACATTGGCTTCGATCTGGGCTTCTGGTGAAAGTGGGATATGCACTGCCATCTGATCGCCGTCAAAGTCAGCATTGAAAGCGGTACAGACAAGTGGATGGATCTTGATCGCTTTACCCTCAACCAGCACTGGCTCGAATGCCTGAATACCCAATCGGTGTAGTGTAGGAGCACGGTTAAGCAGCACTGGGTGCTCGCGAATAACCTCTTCTAAGATATCCCATACTACTGGCTCCTGCTTCTCCACCATCTCTTTGGCTTGCTTAATTGTGGCAGCATGACCCTGCTTCTCAAGCTGGTTGTAGATAAATGGCTTGAAGAGCTCTAGCGCCATCTTTTTAGGCAGACCACACTGATGTAGTCTCAATTCTGGTCCAACTACAATGACAGAGCGGCCTGAATAATCGACACGTTTACCCAATAGGTTCTGGCGGAAACGGCCCTGCTTACCTTTGAGTGTGTCAGAGAGCGACTTAAGCGGACGATTATTAACACCACGCAGCACACGACCACGCCGCCCATTATCAAAGAGCGCATCTACCGCCTCTTGTAACATACGCTTCTCGTTGCGCACGATTACTTCAGGTGCCTTTAGTTCAAGGAGCTTTTTCAGGCGGTTGTTACGGTTGATAACGCGCCGGTATAGATCGTTGAGATCTGATGTGGCAAAGCGACCACCATCAAGCGGTACCAATGGACGTAGCTCAGGTGGAATTACTGGTATTACATCGAGTATCATCCATTCAGGTTTATTACCTGACTTGCGGAAAGCATCTACTACTTTAAGTCGCTTGGAGTGCTTGAGCTTCTTCTGCTGAGAGGTCTCTTCACGCATCTTCTTGCGTAACTCTTCAGCAAGCGTCTCAACATCGACTTTCTGTAATAGTTCCTTGATCGCTTCCGCTCCCATCTTAGCACTGAAACGACCCGGGTATTCCTGTACAAGCTGGCGGTAACGCTCATCAGAGAGCAAGTCACGCTCCTTCAAGCCAGGCACATCACCCGGATCAATCACAATATAAGATTCGAAGTAGAGTACTTTTTCCAACTCGCGCAGAGGAATATCAAGCAGATGGCCAATACGCGAAGGTAACCCCTTGAAGAACCAGACGTGTGAACAAGGGCTAGCCAGTTCGATATGGCCAAGCCGCTCACGTCGCACCTTTGATTGTGTCACCTCAACGCCGCATTTATCACAGATTACTCCACGGTGCTTCATACGCTTGTACTTGCCGCATAGGCACTCCCAATCGGTAACGGGACCAAAGATGCGGGCGCAGAAGAGTCCATCACGCTCAGGTTTAAAGGTGCGATAATTGATCGTTTCCGGTTTGGTCACTTCACCGCGTGACCAGGAGCGTATCTTCTCCGGAGACGCTAGCGAAATCCGGATTGCCTCGAAATCGGGCGCTAAATTCTGCTTTTCTTGTATCCTGAACAATGTCCTTACCTCCTTGGGCAAGCGTATGGACTATCATCCATACGATATCAGCCCAATCTATGGGTCATTCCTCAACTTCCGTCCTCTTCATCAGTTCAACGTCGAGGCAGAGCGATTGTAACTCGCGGATCAGGACGTTGAAGGACTCAGGTAGACCCGGATCGAAATCGGATTCGCCTTTGACAATCGCCTCGTAGATCTTGGAGCGTCCAGCCACATCATCAGACTTAGCCGTCAGCAATTCCTGTAGGATATGTGCAGCGCCATAAGCCTCCAGTGCCCAGACCTCCATTTCACCGAAACGTTGTCCACCGAATTGCGCCTTGCCGCCTAATGGTTGCTGAGTAATGAGCGAGTAAGGACCAATCGAGCGGGCATGGATCTTATCATCAACTAAGTGTGAGAGTTTCATCATATAGATGTACCCCACTGTCACCTTCTGCTCGAAAGGCTCGCCAGTCATACCATCAAAGAGAATGGTCTTACCGCTCTCAGGAAGACTTGCCTGGCGTAGCATATCCTTGATCTCAACCTCAGTAGCACCATCAAAGACTGGTGTAGCAAAATGCAACCCCAGCACATGTGCAGCCCACCCTAGGTGTGTCTCAAGGATCTGTCCAACGTTCATACGCGATGGTACGCCTAGCGGATTGAGCACAATCTCAACCGGAGTGCCATCCGGCAGGTAAGGCATATCTTCTTCTGGCAAGATCTGTGCAATAACACCCTTGTTACCATGACGGCCTGCCATTTTATCGCCTACCGAGAGTTTGCGTTTCATCGCGATAAAGACTTTCACCATCTTGATGACACCCGGGGGTAGCTCATCGCCCTTCTTGATCTTGTCAATCTTATCCTTGTAGAGATCTTCAAGAATATCAATCTGTCGCTTAGTACGCTCCTCGAGTTCGCGGATTTCAGCGGCCGCATCAACCTTAGGATTGAGAATTTCCACTCTCTTGAGGGCGGCAAGATCCAGCTCTTCAAGCGCTTCACGAGTTAGCTTGGCGCCTTTCTCTAGTAGCGTCCTACGATTAACGATGAGATCCTTGGCCAGCTTCTGACCTTCTAGAATCTCATAGATACGCTTGTTGCGCTCTTCTTCAAGAATACGTATCTCATCATTGAGGTTTTTGCGTAACTTGTTCTCTTCGCCTTGTTCAATTGCAAGGCTACGCTTATCTTTCTCTGCACCCTTGCGTGTGAAGACCTTGACATCAACAATGGTGCCGTCAATACCGGGTGGACAGGTAAGACTAGCATCACGCACATCACCAGCTTTCTCACCAAAGATAGCGCGTAAGAGTTTCTCTTCTGCAGTAAGCTGAGTCTCACCCTTAGGGGTAACCTTACCTACTAGAATTGAACCTGGCTTAACCTGGGCGCCAATACGTATAATGCCGGACTCATCTAGATCGCGTAGCATGCTCTCAGAGACATTGGGAATGTCACGAGTAATCTCTTCAGGACCCAGCTTAGTATCACGCGCTTCAATCTCCAACTCTTCAATATGTATGGAAGTATAGGAGTCTTCCTTGACAAGCTTCTCTGAGACTAGAATCGCGTCCTCAAAGTTATAACCACGCCAGGGCATAAAGGCTACCAGCACATTACGTCCTAAAGCCAACTCACCATGATCTGTACAGGGGCCATCCGCGATCACATCACTTTTACGTACACGCTGACCAACTGAGACAATCGGCTTCTGATTGATACAAGTATTCTGGTTGGAACGACGGAACTTCACCAACTGATAGATGTCAGCCGTTACTTCGCGCGAGAGACTGCCATCCTGTTGATGATCGACACGTATGATGATACGTTCAGAGTCTACACTATCAACAATACCATCACGTCGTGCAACCACCACAGCACCACTATCTTGTGCCGTGACCTTCTCCATACCGGTGCCAATCAGGGGCGCCTCGGCACGTAGTAATGGTACAGCTTGGCGTTGCATGTTCGAACCCATTAACGCACGGTTTGCGTCATCATTCTCAAGGAATGGTATCAGTGAAGCCGCTACTGAAACCAACTGCTTGGGAGAGACGTCTATGTACTCGATCTCATCACGATGAGCAGTAATAAACTCCCCTGCCTTACGAGCAGCAACACGCTCGTTGACAATACGCTGCTGCTTATCAAGCTCGATATTGGCCTGCCCAATCGTATGTTGATCTTCTTCCCAAGCCGATAGGTAGAATGGATAGGGTTCACAATCTGCTGCCTTCTGCTCTTCAGTAATTTTCTTGTTCGCCTTCTCAACGGCTTCCTTGGCAACATGCTCGCCAATACGAAAGTCTGTATCGCCACTATTGCTGATCTTAACAAAGTCGATTACACGTCCGCCTTCAACTTTACGATAGGGCGATTCAATGAATCCAAACTCGTTAATACGAGCAAAGCAAGAGAGTGATGAGATCAGACCGATGTTAGGACCTTCTGGTGTCTCAATCGGACAGATACGGCCATAGTGAGTCGGGTGTACGTCACGTACCTCGAAACCAGCCCGCTCACGCGAGAGACCGCCTGGTCCTAATGCTGAGAGTCGCCGCTTATGAGTGATCTCAGAAAGTGGATTGGTCTGATCCATAAATTGCGAGAGTTGGCTTGAGCCAAAGAACTCACGTACCGCTGCCGTAACAGGCTTGGCATTGATCAGGTCGCGCGGCATAGCCGTCTGCATCTCTTGATGGATCGACATCTTCTCCTTAATGGCACGCTCCATACGTACTAGTCCAACACGAAACTGATTCTCTAGTAGTTCGCCAACTGCACGTACACGCCGATTGCCTAAGTGATCAATATCATCGGCCTCACCCAAATTGCGCTTCAGCCTCAGTACATACCTGATAACATCAAAGAAGTCCTGTGGCGAAAGGATCTGCTCATTAAGCCGTTCGTACTGGTCATAGCCCATCTTAATATTGAATTTCAGGCGACCAACTCGCGAGAAGTCAAACTTCCTCTCATCAAAGAACATTCCATAGAAGAGATTCCAGGCAGTACCAATTGTCGGTGGATCGCCTGGACGCATCTTGCGGTAGATTTCGAGTAGGGCATCGCGGGGTAGCTTTACTGTATCTTTCTTGAGTGTCTGGCTGATCACAATGCCAACTTCGTCACGCTCTGGGAAAAATACCTCCAACTCAGAGACACCGGCTTCAATAATACGTGCGCATTCGCGTGCATTGAGCTCTTCATTACTTTCGATAATTACTTCACCAGTCTCTGCATTGACGATGTCATCAACGACAAAAGCGCCTTCCAGATCGAGTACATCAACCATTATCTCCTTAACGCGGGCACGTTGGAGATTCTCCAGTACAGCCGCTGAGATCTTGCGGCCAGCTTTGACAAGTGTCTCACCGGTCTTAGGATCGGTTACCGCAGTGGAAACCTTCATATCAATGATAGAAGGACTAACCGCCAGCATCAATTTGCCATCATGCACATAGATCTTGTTAGTATTGTAGAAGGTACGCAGTATATCACCGTCTGAATAGGTGCTGAATTTGATTGCCTCTTCCAATTCTGAATCGGTGATCTCACCACGCTTCCATTTATTGACATCTAGGCTGAGAATTAGTCCCAGTGCACGTAGGAAGATAGTAGCCAAAAATTTGCGTTTACGGTCAATACGCACATATAGCAGGTTCTTGGTATCATATTCAAACTCAACCCAAGAGCCACGGTAAGGGATAATTTTGGCTAGATAGAGGGGCGCTTTCTCAAAGAAGACGCCAGGGCTACGATGTAGCTGGCTAACAATGACACGCTCTGTACCATTGATGATAAAGGTGCCATTGTCGGTCATCAGTGGGATATCGCCAAAATAGACCTCTTCCTCTTTGATGTCACGTATGGACTTCTGACCCGTATCCTCATCCTTATCCCAGATAGTAAGACGGATCTTAACCTTAAGCGGCACGGCATAGGTCATGCCTCGCTCTTGGCACTCCTGGACATCATACTTGTGCTTGAGACCAACTGGTTCACCACAGTTGTCGCATAGTGAAACGATATTCTTGTTAAAGTTGCCGCAGTTAGTACACAGTACGTCATCAGATGAGAGAGGATTGACGCGTATTGTCGCGCCGCAACTGCGACAGTTTGAACGTAGGTGATGCAACCCTTCCTGACGACCACATTTGCACTTCCATTCGCCAATCGAATAGTCAACGAAATCGAGCTGAGAGGTGTCGCGGAAGTCGCTAATTGGAAAGACGGAACGGAAAACTGCCTGTAAGCCAGTGTTTTCACGTTCCTCCGGCAGGAGGTCCATTTGTAGAAATCGATTGTATGATTCTCGCTGGATCTCTATCAGATTGGGGATGCGTACCGTCGTCTTGATCTTAGAGAAATCATGACGGGTACGCACCGCCACGCCATTACCAGCATTTTCCGACGGTATAGATGACATATTTTTTCCTTTCGTGTGGCGTTACCCTCGCCAAACGTCTTTTGCGCTTCAAACGGTTATAAACTTAGTATTAACAGTCTGGAATTGTGAAAGCATCACTGTAGCCAAGGTCTGAAAG
>JBFLVQ010000244.1:0-12436 GCA_040758525.1 Acidobacteriota bacterium | reverse complement strand
TTTGGTACGTCTTATTAGCGGCATAGCATTACGGAAGAACTGCTCCTCATACTGTTTGTCTGCCGACATAGGGTGTAAGATTACAGGTTTGATCTGATAGTAGTCGATGCCGGTCTCACGTACGCGTCGGGCACCCTCATAGACCTCTTCCCAATTCTCTGGACATATTGCAATACCGGCACCGATATTGATCTTACTGCCTTGACGCTGCTTCTCTTCAGCAAGTACCGCAAGGTTATTAAGCACCTTCTCGAAATCGTCTACTTTATGTATATTGAGGCGTGTTTGAGCAGTGCCAGCATTAAGCGAGATACGTATCCAGGTAAGATTAGCAACCACCACTTTGCTACGCTCACGATTGAGCAAGCCACCATGAGTAATCGCTGCCACATCTATCCCTTTGCTTTTAGTATACTCGATAAAATCAGGAAGCATAGGATTAACAAAAGGCTCGCCGCTGCCAGAAAAGATCATCGACTTAATACCTAATTCGGCAAACTCATCACAGAGGCCACGGTAAAAATCGAACTCCATCAGACTATTGTCAGGATAAAGCTTAAGCGATTTCTTGTCTCCCTTATGAGTGCCGAAATAACCGCCATGCATACACCAGGTGCAGAAATGATTGCAGACCGTAGAAGGTCCCAACTCCATCGTAATTGGATAGATATTCTCGCCTTTATGCCATTGATAGAGTGTCTCCATATGTGAGAAGAGTTTTAACGGTGTGAATGGATCGGTTTTTAGATCAGGCTGATGCATGTTCAGCTCCCTAGAGAGGATTCTTTGCGTAGAACTCTCAATGCTAGGCTGCGGTTAGAGACTTGTCAATCTGAACGAGCCGAGCTTGACTCGTCACAGGCAACCACGCTCAACTGATTTAAGATAGTGTAGTAGAGTGGTTGCCGAAGATCTCTCGTAGCACCCGATAGGTCTCTATATGCGCTGCCACGGAAAGCGTTATCGGTTTAGCATAACCACCTCCAAGGGCAAGCGAGACAGGACAATTATGCCGATGACATTCAGCCAGCACAATACGATCACGCTCAGCCAAGCCTGTTAACGATAGCGCTAATCGTCCTAAAGTATCCTCTTTAAGCGGATCAACACCAGCTTGATAGAAGATAATATCTGGCTGAAATGCAAAGACCTTGGGCAGGGTTTCATATAACAGAGAAAGATATTCGTCATCGCCAGTACCATCTGCTAATTCGATATCAATTGTTGAGGGTACTTTGCGAAAAGGATAGTTTTTTGCACCATGCATGCTAAAGATGAAAACATCTGGAGATGTGCCAAGAATTGCCGAGTTGCCATTCCCCTGATGTACATCCAGATCGATAATGGCAGCACGACGAATTATCTGCTGTTTCAATAAGTACATTATCACTACAGCAAGATCATTGAAGACACAATAACCTTCACCAGCATCGGCAAGAGCATGATGGGTACCACCAGCAAGGTTCCCCGAGACTCCATTCTGCAGCGCTTCTGTTGCTGCTGCTAGCGCACCACCAACACTAGCTAGCGAACGTACAACTAAAGCTGGACTCCAGGGAAAACCGATCCGTCTCATTGCTTTGGGATTGATCGTGCCTTCACAGATAGCTTTTACATACTCTGGTGTATGCGCCAGCATAACCGTCTCAGGCATTGCTAAGGCTGGCTCATAGAGTTCATTCTCATTAAAAATACCTGCGTCAAGCAAGCCCAGCCGCACCAATCGATATTTCTCCATAGGAAAACGATGGCCATCCGGCAATTCTACAGTGTATCTATCTGAATAGAATATCTTCATAAACTCTATCGAATAGACACACCTATATCATCAAAATATCAATTTGTTCAAGGGCTTGCTACTTATGGGGAAGATCTCGCTACTAATACTGGACAGGGCGCCTCTCGCAGTACCCGATCAGCATTCGTGCCAAAAAGTTCTAGCCAACCTTTTGCTTTACCATGTGCGCCAATACAGATCAGATCGATATCATAATCACAGGCATAGCTAAGAATTGTACTGGCAGGTTCTCCTTCTCTCAGTTCATGACAAACCAGACCAGCACGCTGAAGTTGAGATGGTGTAGCCATACGCAATCGCGCTAGTGTCTGTTCTTCTTTCTCTTCAGTAGGTGGCACCCATAGGTTCTCTAAACCAACTGGAAATACATGCAATAGATGTATAACAGCATGGTATCTTTTCGCAAATGCAATGGCATAACGGAGCGATAGATCAGCATTAATGGAGAAATCATAGGCGACTAGTATCTGCTTTAGCTCAATCGTTCCGGTAGAATGGTTTATCCATTCATGTTCATTAGGATGAACTACTAGTATAGGACAAGGGGCACTACTACAGACCGCCTCTGCAGTTGAACCAAGCAGAGCAGCAGCAATCGGTCTACGGCGCGAATTCATCACGATCAGATCGGCGCCTATCGCATATGCCTCATTGACGATCACTTCTGCTGGCTCACCCTGTTCGATGGCACATTGCCAGGCAAGTTCGGCATCTTTGCGATAATGCTCATGTCGTTGTACCAACTCGGCAAGACATCTCACTAAATGGCCACTACTACCACACGCAAATGATGATACACAGTGACAGAGCATCAGTTTGGCATTCAGCGCGCTTGCTAAAGTAACGGCATAAGATAGGGCATAATCGTAATTGCAAGAAAGTTCGACAGGACAAAGGATATTTTTAATAGCATGATGTGCTCGGAAAGTCTGCCAATGTGATCCACTCTTATTCGTCTTGCTGGTCTGCTTAAGCTGTCTGCTCACCATATCAGAACCTCAAAATTGTTGATGATGTTTAGTAGCTAAAATTAGGCAAACAACATACCAGTAGCAAAACTCTCGCCTATTAATTAGCTAGATCAGAATTAAGATTCAAGATGTGAATAATTCCCCATCGATTCGTAATAATCCTCAATATAGACAATATTCACTTATCAACTTCAGGTAAAAGCTAGGGAATACCGGTTGCTTAGCAAAGCTACTAAAAGAAACCATTACTCAAAAGGGCGGAAATTTGATGTTGAAGGTAGCTATTGGAGAGAGTCAGGGAAGACTATTGCATCTTCCTATTCCGATCAAGATTGCTGAAGATGAGGGTAAATTGCGCAGATATTTGGAGACAGTAGCGCAGTACCATAGGTTAGATTATCCTAGTTGCTTCTGGATAAAATTGGCCAATGGTACTGTGAAAGCCTACTTTCGGCTCGCTAAAGGAATGGAGAGTCGCACCTACTCAGCACAAGAGATCACCGAAGCAATTTTCTCTCGACGTGCCCTCTTCTATCATAGAATGGAAGAGATTATAGACCAGATGGCAAACTCCCCCATCATTGCCTAAACCTATTCTAGTAGCGCAGGATTAGCTGGCTGCATTGCCGTGCCTATGTACTCAACAATATCTCCTTCAATATTACGCGCTAGTGGCTCTGATATCTGTTTTTCGTAAAGCGGGAAGAGTATTCTCTCCTCTTTGCGTATATGCGCCTCTAACAGATCGGCAAACTCTTTTAGCAGATGGAAAAGCTGATCTGCTTGCCCTTGCCGTAATCCCTCGATCAAGAGTTCCAGCTTGTCATGCTCTTGTGATAGTTCTGTCAGCAGTATTGGTATCGAATCAGCAAAATTCCGCATTACCGGAAATAGTATCTCCTCTTCAGCAATGAAGTGCATAAGTAGATCTTCTTGAAAAAATTGCACGACATTTGCTGCTTTTGCCTTAAGCCAATCGATATCATCCTGATGTTGTGGTAACCCTCTATGTATACGTAAACAGAGCAGCAATGCATAATGGTGCTGCCGTGAAAGAGGTATCAGACTGTTTTCACGTTTAGATGATCTCATAACTATTCTATCCCTCCCTCTTTGATACTCAGTCAAACCGCAGGATGTTCACGTAGATCTGGTACTTTGATCTTCTCTTTTTCTTTACCGGTAGTGTATGTGCCCGCTTTCAAGAGTACGATCAAGCAGATCAATGAAAAGATTCCTAGCAATATAAAGCCCCAAGTGAACGCTCCGGTTGCCTGTCGCACCCCGCCCACAAGCAATGGTGGGAAGAAGCCGCCTAATCCACCCGCTGCACCTACTAAGCCCGTTACACTGCCAACTGAGTGTGGAAAATAGTCTGGTACAAGCTTGAATACGGCACCATTGCCGAGTCCGATTACTGCTGCCATACCGAGCGCACCGATCGTAAATGTGATCATCAAAGGACAGGCCATAAAGACTGCCATTACTGCTATGCTTGGAAATACCCAAAGCAATATCCTATTTCCGCCTATACGATCGGATAGCCAGCCACCCAACGGCCTCATCAGAGTTGCTAATACCACAAATCCAGCAGTACGCATTCCCGCATCTTGCGGTGTCAGTTTGAACATATCGGTAAGAAATATCGGTAGATATATACTCATTGCAACAAAGCCACCAAAGGTAAGAAAGTAGTATAGGCTAAGCCTCCAACTGTTAGACTCACGTAAAGGGGCAACGATTTCAGAAAACGTTTTGGTAGCAGCGCGCCGTGGAGCATTACGCGCTTTGAACCAGAATAAGATTAGCCAACCGAGCAGTAACAATCCAAAAGTCCAGAAACCCCAGCGTAAACCTAACAGCCCAGCTAGCAATGGTGAACCGAAGGCAGCTAATGATTGGCCTATATTACCTGCACCATAAATACCTAGTACCATCCCCTGTCGTTGTGGTGGATACCAACCACTAACAAATCCTACTCCAACAGAGAAACTCGCTAGCGCAATACCGATAAAAAATCCACATAAGAGTAGTTGCCAATAGCTCCCTACCAATCCCATCAATATTGCTGGTATGATCGAGCAGGCCATTACGGCAGAGAAGATCAATCTTCCCCCATAACGATCGGTAAGCATTCCCAGTGGAATACGGCCTAGACTGCCTAACAACACAGGGATTGCAATCGCAATACTTACCTGTAATGGGCTAAGTTGTAGAGTCTTGCGAATCAATGGCATCATTGCTGATACTGAGCCAAAAACAGCAAAACAGATTGCGAAGGCACCGGTAGCTAATGCTAGTTGTAAGCTGTTATTCGTATCTGACACTGCTTTTTCTGAATTCATATTTATCACCCTTAAGTTTCTTCGATTTTATAGAGGTAGCAAAGTAGCCCAGCATTGAGAGCAAAGCAGACTAGACTGGCAATTGCCGTTGGCACAATGATCGTCTCATCACCACCTAAATAGGCATTCATAGTGGCAGCAAGCATATATAGCTGAAGCACAACTAACAACAACACGATTGTAAGAATACCGTAAACTATTGTGAGCTTCTGTTCGCGAGTATATGACGGTTTCATATCATCCTCAGTTCAACGCCTTGCGCGTAGATTGTGTCTTGTTGCAACTTGAGTTTGATACGTGGTAAAGGCCGCCTTGGTGGTCCTGAGAGTGGACGTCCATTGGCGATATCAAAATAGCCTTCATGACAAGGACATTGAAAACATCCGCGCTCGACCTTTGGCACTACACTACAGGATAGATGTGTGCATTCTTGACTATAAGCAACAAATGTATTCGCATCGAGTCGTACCAATACACAACTGTCATATTCTTGTGTATAAGAGAATGTCTTTGCCCCTCCTACAGGAATCTCATTAATCTTAGCAATAGCGCGTAGGGGAAGTTTGCCACGACGTTGACGTAGAAAGTTCTGTATTAATATCCAGAATTGTCCAAATACAAAGGCAAGACTAATCAGCACCATGAATTTAGTGAAATCCCGTCGTGCAATAAAACGATCCTGTGGCCAATCTATAGGAAAATCCTTGCGCCAGCGTTGCTGTTGTTGACAAGGTGACTCACTCTTTACATTTATTTGGTTCTGTTTATTGGTGAGCATGGTCCTTCTCCTCATTGAAATAGAAATTATCCATTAAAATATTCGCTACCATAGTGTTGCCAATGGTCTGCTCACTCATAGCGGCAGTGACATCGATATGTTCAGACTGTCCATTCTGGGGCAGCAACATATTTACTTTAGTAGTGATGATCTGTGCGCCAAACTGAAACTGATTAACCGGTAGCGAATTTGGCCGCAAATGCTCGACCTGTTCACGTGTTCCGAAGAAGAGCGCTTGGCTAGGGCAGACCGTGGCACACATAGGTCTTTTACCTACTGAGGTGCGGTCATAACACATATCACATTTCATCATCAGCTTAAACTCAGTCTTCATCTTGGGAATACCGAATGGACAAGCCAACACACAGTTATTACAGGCAATACAACGTGGCTTGAGTGCCGTCATTACCACTCCATCATCAGTCCGTTTTATTGCATCTGCAGGACAGACTTCAGCACAGGTTGGTGAGTCACAGTGCATACAGACCATAGGAGCAGTCTGCACTGAATGTGCACGATCTATATATTCCAGATGGATCATCGAATGACCCTTATGGGTATCGCATTCACTACACGCTTGCACACAGGCTTGGCAACCAATACAGCGTGTTGCATCAATAAAGAACTCCATATCGTGGGAAACCGTCATAATTCTGCTCCTGTCTTAATACTTGCCATCATTGTAGGGCGCAACCGTCTTGTGTATACGTACGGCACAAGCTTTATATTCAGGGATCTTTGAGATCGGATCTTGTGCAGAGATTGTTAATTGATTAATGCTACGCGGCCCTGGCCAATGGTAAGGAACAAAGACAGTGTCAGGTCGAATAGTGGTTACTACTAATGCTGGTAGTACACAACGCCCACGGCGTGATTCAACCTCTACCCAATCACCATTAGCAATTCCCATACGTTCTGCCAACTGTGTATGTATCTCAATATTAGGCGACGGATATTGATCAACAAGCGGACCAATACGTCGTGTTTGAGTGCCAGAAAGGAAATGGCTTACGACTCGGCCTGTTGTTAATATTAATGGATACTCACTATCTACATCTTCAACAGGCGGGCTGTAGCAAGAGATATTGAAGCGGGCTTTACCATCAGGAAAATAGAATCGACCATTGCCCTTTGCAATGGGGTTCCAGGTCTGCTCTTCAAACAGACGTGGTGTGCCAGCATGCTCCTCATTGGGACAAGGCCAGTAGACTCCTTGTTGTCGCTCGATCTTTTCATAAGTGATGCCTGAGTAGTCAGCAATACCACCCTGTGAGGCTTGTCGTAGCTCTGTAAAGATCTCAACTGGATGTGTAAAGGTAAAGCCATGCGGTCGTCCTAATGCCTGTGCAATATCCTGTATAATACGCCAATCCTGACGGGCATCACCGGGACAATCTACGGCTTTGTTGATCTTGATTACACGTCCCTCTATTTGTGTAACTGTGCCTTCATCCTCTTCATGCAATGAGCCTGGCAGCACAATATCGGCATGATGAGCAGTCTCATTTAAGAAGAAATCTATTGCCACATAGAAGTCTAATTTCTCCAGCATACGAGTGATGAAACTATTATCTGGCAATGAGACTTTGGGATTGAAGCACAGTGTCAGTAGGCCACGCACTTCACCACGGTCAATCTTACGAAATATCTCATAAGCATCTACTCCAGGGGCTGGTAGTTCTTGAGGATCAACACGCCAAATCTTGGCAATATGGGCGCGATGTTCTGGATTGCTTAGATCACGAGCACCTGGTAACTGATCACATTTCTGACCATGCTCACGTCCACCTTGACCATTGCCCTGTCCTGTAATGGTTGCATAACCACAACCTGGACGACCTATACGACCTGTCGCTAAGACAATATTGATTGCTCCTAATACATTCTGTACACCATGGCTGTGATGTTCTATACCCCGTGCATGTAGTAAGAAACTGGTACGCGCTTTTCCCCACCATTCTGCTGCCTGAGCAATTGCACGTGGTGCAATACCAGTAACCTCTGCTGTGCGTTTTAATGTCCACTCTCTTACATGCTCTGTTAGTGCTTCAAAGCCGATTGTATGTCTATTAATAAACTCCTCATCAAGCCAATCATGCTCGATCATTAAGTTCAATATTCCATTGAAGAGCGCAACATCACGACCAGGCTTGATCGGCAAGAAGAGATCACAACTGCGGGCAATCGGTGTAATACGTGGATCGACAACAATAATACGAGCGCCCTGCTCTCTTGCCTGCCAAATATAGTTAGTAGTAATAGGCGCACATTCAGCTACATTAGCACCACTGATCCAGACAACTTCTGCCTTAAGAATATCGCTCCAAGGATTAGCGGCACGGTCGATACCAAAGGCCTTTTTGTTAGCCGCTGCTGCGCTCACCATACAGAGCCGACCATTGTAATCTATATTGGCAGTCTTCAAGCAGACACGGGCAAACTTGCCCATTAGATATGCCTTCTCATTAGTAAGACTAGCGCCGCTCAAGATAGCAAAAGCATCTCGACCATAGCTCGATTGTATACGTTCGATCTCATTAGCAACACGCGTAATTGCCTGCTCATAAGCGATAGCACGAAAGCCATTAGCCTTATCGCGCGCCAATGCTGTAAGCAGTCGATCTGGATGTGCCGCTTGCAAGTAGCGTTTTACACCCTTTGGGCAGAGCATTCCTTGATTGAAGGGAAAATCCTCACGTGGTTCGAAACCGATCACTTGATTGTCTTTTACTTTTAGTTGAATACCACATTGTTGACCACAGAAGCAGCAATGAGTATTAACAACTCGATCCGGTGATACACCGGTCTCTAATCGCAAGCCTCTGCTATAGGCCAAATGTGGCCCAAACTCTTTAGTAATATCTGTAATATTAGTAGGTATAGTAGCCATTAATAAAATCCCTTTATAGATGAAAATTCTGGCGATCTTCATCGCTTAGCGGTCCAAACCCGATCTGAGGATTACCGAAATCGGTATGTGGCATATAAGGCGGTTGTTTGGTATGGATAAATTCACCGCCACGATTAGCTTGCCATTGCCGTCCTTGTGCCAATACCACCATTGCACGACGGCAGCGTGGACAGATCCATTGGTAATGCTCGATGTTTGTATCTTTTACCTCATATCGATATCCAAGTTGCTGCTGAACCTGAATCAGATCCTCTATATGCATACGTGAGGAGAAAGGCTCATTGCAACGACGGCAATGTGCTGCTATAGAGCGTGCGCCAATATCTTTGTAGAAACTTACTCCCAACTGTGCAGGCCGTTGAAAGATATGGAAGAGCTTGCCAAATGGTAACCATAGTAGTGTGAAGATCACTGTGAGGGCATGTAGAATAGCCAGGAAATCGTAGCCATATCCTTTCATCCAGGTATAGCTAGCCGTAAGCATCAAGCCTGTCACACTAATGGCAAAGAGGAGTATTAGCGGCAAAAAATCCTCACCAAACTGTTGTAGTGCAGCGGCCCCATGCTCTTGCATACGACGTCGCATTGCTAACATTACTCCAACAATTACTAGTATCGATGCGAATACCAATATATGAAAAACCAGGAAACCAACAATTGAGTGAATAGGAAAAGCAAAAGTGGGAAATCCAAATATGTAAGCACGATACCAATCTAAGTTATCTGGTAGTGTCTTAAAATGTATCCAACCAAAAGTGAGTGGCACTGTGACGGCTGTGGCAATTAGACAGCCCCACATAATTAACCAGTGTGCACTGCCACGCCAGCGATTACGACGAAAGATAAAGATGTTGAGAAGAAAATCGCTTGTTATACGCTGAACCCAATGCACAACATTACGCAAGATATATCGAGGGTGAAAAAAGAGCTGCCAACCTCGCTTCCAATAGAGAGCAGTAGGTGGCCTTTGTAACCACATAGCATAACGATAAGCAATGGCAAAGGTGGCAAACAATACGGCAAATGTATATCCAACTAATGCGGCGTCAAAATGGGCGAGATTACGTGAGCCGATCACAATTAGACCTGCCACCATCAGCATAACTAGCAATCCCCACAACGTGGCTTTACCTGTCTCCTTAAGCACTGTTTCCCTTTCTGTAAAAGATGTTTTCATAGGTTCAGAAACCTCTGGGCAATTATTATTCCAATTCCTTCTTAGTCTCTATCTCCAACAAAATAAAAGATTTTCTTAACAAGACAGTGAGGATTTTTACACACCTAACACAAATCTCTGTGAGAAATTTTTCGCATTAGCTAATAGAGAGATAAAAAAATCGCCGGTATCTCCGGGAGAGACACCGGCGGTATGACTGGCACTTAGCAGGTATGTAGCCTAACTTTCCGATTAGCTCTTAGTAGCGGTCTGTGCCTTAACCGTTGCTTGCTCGATCGGAATCTCACGACGCTTATTTAGCGCCTCAGGAATTGGTATGGTGACCTCCAACACGCCATTGTTGAATGTTGCGCTGGTATTCTCCAATACCACTCCTTCTGGTAGCGGGATGGTGCGATAGAAATTACCATAGCTTATTTCGGAACGATAGCAGCCTTTCTCTTCCTCCTTTCGTTCTGACTTACGCTCACCCTTAATGACTAGAGCATTTTCGACCAGTTCTACCTTAACATTCTCCTTCTCTATACCAGGCAGTTCTGCGCGGACAATATAGTCCTTTCCACGCTCAAAGATTTCAATAGCTGGTTTGAAGGTGAATGGCTCACGATAGAACTCAAACTCCCCAAACAATGGTGACATCTCCTCAGTAAACCGCTTCATCATTTCAAACGGATTGAGAGTAAAGAAATCTCTAGGGGTGAGCGAGAAGAAATATGGGAAAAATCTGCCCCGATTGGTTAAACCAGTGCCTTTATCGGCCTTGGCCATTTCCACATCCTTCTCATTGACCTTTGACATGGTCTTGCTCCTCCTTTCTGAGACATTAAACCCCTTGGCTCAACGGTTTTCTTGGAGGTAATGCCTTTTGTTATGACTCACTTTTTCAGCTCTGACAGCTATAGTAACTGCAATCAATATGCCATATGGGAGGAATAGATAAGATAAGCAGTTAGCCTGTTTAAGTCGATTATAAGCGGCTTTTTCTCTTATTACCTTGCGGACAAACACGCAATATTGGGTAATGCTATGCGGGGTTTTTCACATCACTTAAAACCTATTTTTTGCTTGCTGCCATCTCAATTGCTGACAATATTTTTTGTAGTTCGGCTTTATCAATAAGCTTACCCGCTAGTATTACGGCAGCTATTTTCTGAGTATTATTAATATTTTCCAACGGATTTGCTTCCAGTAGTACTAGGTCAGCAATCTTGCCCTGCTCAATAGTACCAATAGAATTCAGCATTCCCAAATACTTTGCGGGGTTGTAAGTAGCAGTCTGTAATGCCTCCATAGGGGTAAGTCCGGCTTCCACCATTAGTGCAAGTTCTTGATGCAGGCTTAATCCTGGCAAAACATAACCATCAATGGCATCTGTGCCGGCCATTAGTTTAACGCCTGCCTGATGAATTGCTCCCACTAGAGATCTAGACTTTTCAAAGATCATTTTACGAAACAGAAAGTCCTCTGGCGTGCTGTTCTTTATTATTGCATTGCGTCGATTCGCCCAGCGTTCACGCATTGAGCGAGGAGCAAACCGAAGTGCATCTTCCATTGGTAGATCACTAGCATCAAGTGGAGCAAAGCGTTTTCCAAAGATCTGTGTTGGCACCGCGACAATATGATTCTTTGCTAGTAAGGAGAGTAATGATGCACACTTCTCCTGGTTATAAGTGGTAATCATCTGCATCTGTAATGTGCGTTGTCGTTGTCTCAGTGCTTGGCGATCGGCATTAGCTTCCTGTGCTGCCTTCTCAATCTTTAACATCTCGTCACGTAATTCTGCTTCCTTACTAGAGCAAGCTAATAATAGACCGGCATCTCCTGGCAGAACTGGAGAGATATGTTCAACACTCTGTTGGGTGGAACGAGCGATCTCAAATGCACTGATCTGCTGAGGAATATGACCAGCAACTAGTATGCTCTGCTGCTTTGCTTCAGCAATTACGGCTTGCCAGATAGGTAGTGAAAGCCCTGCCTGAACCTTGATAAAATCTACCCCTTGAGACTTCAATTTACGTACTGCTTGTCGTGCCTCTTCCTCATTATTAACTGGCAATACATAATCGGTTGGTTGTTGTGGCCCATCAACAAAAGGTCCTGGTGCAATGATACGTGGACCTAACAGTTGTCCATCGGTAATACTTTTGCGCAACTCTTGAATGCGTTGCCAATCTCCACCCATATCGCGCACTCCTGTCACGCCATGGGCAACAAGCAAAGGCACAAGCACATCACGACTCACGGTTTGATCAGGTATGATGGTTAGATGCAGGTGCATATCCCAAAGTCCTGGTATCAAAAACTTACCCTGTGCATTAATCACTTGTGCATCTTTGGGAGGACGAACCTGCTTTGAACTGCCTAGGGTGACAATACGATTGCCCTGAATTACTACGGTCATATCCGCCTTAGCCGCAGCACCGGTCATATCAATTAATGTAACTTGGGTAAGAACC
>JBFLVQ010000243.1:0-12438 GCA_040758525.1 Acidobacteriota bacterium | reverse complement strand
AAACCAAGTCAACACAGTATTATACCAAAGCTCGCTGTTCTGTGGCTTAAGCACCCAGTGTCCCTCATCAGGAAAATAGAGCAAGCGGGAGGGTACATTCATCTTCTGTAGCGCGGTAAAGAGTTGGAAGCCCTCACCGATTGGCACACGATAGTCTAGTTCGCCATGTGTAACTAGTGTAGGTGTCTTGAAGTTCTGCACATAATTATGAGGTGAGAACTTTGCATACTGCTCAGCACTGGTCCAAGGTGTGCCTTTGAACTCCCATTCTGGAAACCATAGCTCTTCTGTGACACCATACATACTTACTAGATTGTAGACACCAGCATGCGAGACAAGCGCTTTGAAGAGCCCTTTTTCATTATGGCCAAGAATCCAGTTGACCATATAGCCACCAAATGATCCACCGGCAGCGCCTATACGATTGCGATCAACGAAGCCCAACGAAATAGCATTCTCGACTGCGCCGATGATATCTTGATAGCACTTGCCACCCCAATCACCACTGATATCATCAGTAAATTTTTGGCCATATCCGGTACTACCGCGTGGATTAGGCATTAGCACTACATAACCAGCGGCAGCATAGATATTAGGATTCCAACGGTAACCAAATGAATGTGTCCAGGCACCTTGTGGGCCACCATGAATAAGCACAACCATAGGGTATTTTTTGGCAGGATCGAAATCTACTGGTTTAATTAGCAACGCGTGTACTTGTACACCATCAGGACCTTTCGAGAAGATATCTTCGCCTGGGCTGAGCTTGCGTTGCCCTAGTAGTTCAGCATTTGACGTAGTCAGTTGTTTGACAGCCAGATTACTCAAATTCACAGTATAAACTTCTGCTGGCGCCGTTAATGAAGAGCGGGTAAAGACAAGTGTACGACCATCACGAGCAATACTTAGATCAGAGTTGAATGACTTGTCGATCAATTTAGAGACGGCGGCGCTAGCAACATCCACAACATAGATTGGTGCATGGCCAAAATCCTCAGCAGTGAAGTAGATCTTCTTGCTATCTGGCGACCAGATAAAACTATCGACTTGACGGTCAAGACTCTCTGTAATGCTACGCGACTGTCCTGTCTGACGATCATAGAGCATCAATCGCCAGCGGTCAGACTCAAAGCCGGCTCGTTCTTGTGAACGGTAACCAATATAGCGACCATCTGGTGAGTATAGCGGAGAAACATCAGCGCCCTGCCCGGTAGTGATACGTTTAGCCTCACCACCTGTGATAGGGATAACGAAGAGATCATTATTGGTGCTGACAGCTTCAACCTTATCAGTATTGCGAGAGAAACAGACCTCTTTGCCATCCGGTGAGAAGACACAATTGTCCGGACCGCCTAGCGAGAAGGGGGGAGCATCCCAATCGCCAGGAGTAAGATCGCGCGGTGTTCCACCTGCTACTGGAACAACGAAGGTATGTGTACGCTTACCATCTTTCCAGCTATTCCAATGCCGATAGAGTAATCGATCAATCACCTTGGCCTTGACCTTATTTGCCTCTACTTGTTCAAGCTTCTTCTTATTACAATCGTCACTAGTACAATCAGGATAGACCTCAGAGGTAAAGAGCAGATGACTACCATCAGGCGACCAGAGCAGGTCGGATGCTTCGGTCGAGATACTAGTAAGTTTACGCGCTTCACCGCCGGTTGTGTCTATAATCCAAATCTGTGAACCGCCTTCGCGTGTTGAGATAAAAGCGAGTTGTTTACCATCTGGTGACCAGCGTGGTCTGACATTAGTACGCCCTACGCTAGTGAGTTGACGGGGTGTGCCACCCTCGCTTGGCAACAGCCAGATTTGTGTGTTGCTATTATTCTTCTCGCGATCATAAGTTGTTATTGAATAGGCGACAGTCTTTCCATCTGGTGAGATCTGTGGATCGCCTACACGCTTGAAGCGAAACATATCTTCAACCTTAAGCCCGCTTGATGACTGTGCATTGGCCAACATTGCCAATGCCAGTACCCAGATCGTGGCAGAGAGAAATCTCTTCATCGTTTCCTCCTATAATATCGATTATAAGAATATTTGTGAATTTTTTAGGATAAAGAATTGATTTTACTAGCTTATTGCCGAATTTGAAAATAGCATCTCGCGCACTTTGTTTCAATGACGCGCTTGTGTGACGCGCTGCTCCAGTAGCAATAGGTTACCATCTTCGGCTAGATCCAGTATGATGGCAGTATCATTGCTCAAGTAGGTCCGTTTACCTTCGCTGAGATCTTGTATATCAATATTTCCAGCTATCAGTAGATGATTATTCGCGTAGTAGAGTCGAATTGCTTGTTCAGCAAGCTGTAATGGTAATACATACTCTTTGATTATCTGTTGGGACTCCAACTCGAATTCAATTACTCGGGTTGGTTCAATACGTATTGCCAAATGTCTGCCAGTCGCGTCGATTGCTATTCCTCCAGTACCAGTCAAAGACCATTCCCGTTTTAGTGTTCCTGTGAGCAGATCCCATAATTCTACTCGTCGTGTAGGCTCCTGCTCATCGACATGCCATTGCAACAATGCCCAGCTACCACTGACACGCACCGACTCTATCTCTCCATACTTATGGGTAAGATCCAAAAGTTTCTCTCCATTATCCAATTGCCATAGCGATACTCGTGAGTTGGTCTCGTGTAATGGATAGCTTACCGAACCCAGGCGAGCTTCCGCGGTGGGCCGATAGATCGAAGCAGACAGTAGTACTGCGGTTTTACTCATTCCAATTCGTACACGATCATTGCGCTCTAATGTAATAATGCGTTGCTGTTGGCCAGTTGCGGTATCCAACACACATACCTGATTAAGGCAAGCAATGATCAGCCTTTTGCCATCAGAGGAGAAATATAGATCACGAATTTCGGTCTTTAATTCTGACAGTTGTATATCAAAGATCTTCTTGCTTTCCACGCTATTCCAGATCTCGATTCGGGGTGGATAATCTTGTAGACGTGTAAAAGCAAACCAGCGATTATCATCAGAGAATTTTGCCTTAAATTCTCCTAATGGCTTTGTATCTGCAGGAGGTTCAGTAGCAGTGAAAATTGTCGAGGTAGTAGCCGAGAGTAGTATTTCTTGAGACGAAGCTGGCCGGATCAGTTTAAGTGCAGAAAAAGTCTCAAAAACTTGCTGCCGCGCCACAATTCCTAGACTCACTTTCAAACTATACCAATACTGCTCAATAGTCAGCCAATTGCTGATTATTGCTGTAGCTATTAACACGGCAGCAACTGCTGCGCTGAGTCGCACTATTTTACGCAAATTAGCCTGTCTACGGCGCGCTTCAGACAGCGGTGCGTCAAGTGCACGGGCAAAAGCTCCTGCCGTTGATGGGCGTTTATTGGGTATTTTAGCGAGCGCACTGAGTACCGCCGTATCAATGCAAGGTGGCAACTCTGGCACCAATGCTGAAGGCGGCTGAGGAATCTCTTCTTGATGCTGGCGTACTACCTCAAAGCTCTTACCAATAAAAGGTCGTTGACCAGTGAGCAACTCATAAGTAATTACACCCAAGCTATAAATATCAGAGGCTGTGGTGCAGAGCTTTCCACTACACTGTTCAGGCGACATATAGGGGACGGTGCCAATCATCATACCGGTCTCAGTCAATTTCTCAATCGATTCATGAAAGAGATCCGTTCCTCCTACAACAGGATCTTCGGTGCCATCATCAAGATTTTCTGTGCGAGATCCTATCTCTTCTGTCCTGCCGGCATTTAAATCTATTGTGACTTGCGACGTATGTTGCTCTTTTTGTGTGCCGATAATAGCAAATTCAGAGACAACATCCCGCTTATGTATGGACTTTTCATTAATAAACGAGTCCGCATCCCTAATGATAGGTTTTATTTCTGCACCTTTTTGTTCTACTCTTGCCGGCTTGAGGATCTCGCCAACATCATTATTAGCATCATTAATAATTACAGGTTGGGGAACTGATGACGCTGGTAAGGCTGGTTGGCCTGACCCAACAGGAGTATAGTGTGCTGCTGTGCGTGCTTGCTCATCTACCTTAAATTGACCGCTAGAGGAGGCTGCTGCCAGTAGTTCTGGAGTAGCCAATTTAGCAATACCAAAGTCAAGCACCTTGATGTGGAAGTGCCCATCAGGTCGATCCTCTAACCAGATATTATCAGGCTTCAAATCTCTGTGAATAATACCCAATTTGTGTGCTGCATCTACTGCCTTACAGATCTGCTCTATTATTTCTACAGTCTGTGTTAGCGTCAGTGAGCCATTCCGTTTGAGAAAATCTCTCAGCGTCTGCCCAGTCAAAAATTCCATTGCCAAATAGCCAACACTTTGTCCGCCTACTTCAGTAAAACCAAAGTCCATTACATCGACAACATGAGGATGTTTGATACGACCAGAAGCCTCAGCTTCACGTCGGAAACGCTCAGGAAACTCGGGTTCAGATTGATCGTTGAGATGCAGAGTCTTAAGCGCGACATAGCGCTTCAAGCCTAAATGCATAGCGCGATAGACGGTCGCCATGCCACCTTTACCTAGACGGGCTTCAATACGGAATTTACCGGCTAGCACGGTTGGGCCCGGCACTCCCTTTGCCAAAGTAGCCTTATCGACAGGACATTCAATAAGAAAGTCATCGTAACAGCTTTGGCATTTGGGACACTCTTTCATACTTTCCACCCCTAGCAATTAAGAGCTTAAAAATGGGAGAAAGATTTCGCTAGGAGATTATCTGGCTTGATACTATTTTTTTCTAAATCTACTAGCCAAATAGCCATACGTTCCTCGCCGTTTTGTGTGAAGACGAACATTACCGCATGTTTGCCACTGATCTTATCAGGTGCTGCCCACCAGTAAAAGACCGAGATCTTTTGATCTTTAATAAACTGATCAGTGAGCTGATGTATAGAGAGCCTATTTGTCGAGGAGGGAGCGTCCTGGACTATCTTTACAGCTTTAAGATTTGGATTTTCTTGATAAGCGCTCTCAGGCACCTTGGTTGTTATTGTTAACCAGCTATAGAAATAACTACCAGCGAGCCCTATTCCAACCAATACTACTAACGCACCTATACAGATAAGCAATGTCTGCAGACTTATCTCAATAGCCTGTAGTTTCTGCAATCCTGATAGTTTTATCTCTTTCTCAAGCGCTCCAGTCTTGGTAGATATCTTTGCCCGCGCTGCTGTTAATAATAGAGTTAACTCTGTTTTTGCCCTTGCCTCATCACGATCTATTGCCAGAGCATCTTGAAATTTTGTGCGTGCCTGTTCTAACCAACCTCTCTCTTTGTAGAGTAGTCCTAGATCAACATGGCAGGCAGCAATGGCAGGATTGAGCGCAAGTGCGCGCAGGTAGGCATCTTCTGCCTCTTTGCTACGTTGAGGAATACGACTAAGCGCAAGTCCTAATAGATGATGGTAGCGTGGATTTTCAGAGGTTAATGCAATTGCCTGTTCATAACAGGAGATCGCCAGTTCATAGTTGCCTTTGTGAGCAGCTAGTTGACCATCATTGACAAGCAATTGTGCGCGTTCCATTTTAAGCGCAGCGGTAGTGACATCATCCTCTCTGGTATTAGTAGCAGTACTTTCATTAGACTTAGATTGCGCACCAGTATCAACAATACTGGAGAGTTGAGCCAGATGCGCAATATACTGCTCACCACTACGACTAGCAATCTGCTCACGCCGTTCAGACTGTTCCAAGGCACGTTCAATGGTACGGTTAAGGGCATCCAGTACGGAGCGGGCAGCAGTTCTATGTAGATTATCAAGCAATGGTGAACTGCCGTTGAGAAAGACCTCCTTATTGACTTGGCGCAAACGGAAAAGGGAGAGGATGGTAGCAGGCGTATTGAGTTGTGGTGTTACCATTTTAATGTAATCGAGCTTAACATCGAGTGGCTTGGGCAATAATTGGTTGAGTGCTGCGAGTGTAGCGCTAGCAATCAGTGTTAACACCATCTCATTGCTGCCTACACGTTCGTTATGCTCTGTACGATTTCCCAGCGTGAGACTGACATGTACACGTGTCTCAGCTTCGCCTTCTGAAGTAACCAAGACATCCTGCAAAGCAATTTTATACTTGGTCCAGGTGATATCCTCGGCCACTTTCGAGGCTGTATAGCCATTTTTAGCGCTATGTTGATAAGCTAGATTGTTGGCAGTTTGATGACCAGCTTCATCGAGCGGAATTAGCTCAAGCTCATCAAAAGTTTCTTTAGCGATATTACCAGATGGTTTCCGTTGTTCGCTCACCGTCCACCTGCCCTATCTTACCAGGGGACTTAGGGAGAGTTTTCTGCTCTATTAGACAGATCTCTCAACTGTATTCTAGTAAATCCTGGTTATTTCAGTTCAGCGGAATACAGTTATCATATTTAGGCTTTCCATTGGTTAGATCATAACAGACATATTTGGAGCTATTACTACAAGGATTGCCATTCATCCCATCCAATGAAGCCTTGATAACCCAAGGTATATTACTGAGCGAATCTATGTAAAACCAACGTATTCCCGTGCGAGAGACACTAGGCCGATAGGCTGTGATGGGGATACCATCCATATAAAATTCCAGGATTCTGATCTCGTCACCTTTGTCGTTTCCCCCTTGCTCGCCACCTGGAGCAATATCTGGTCCTTTACTGCCACCGCCCTGTCCTCCACCACCAGATGGTGGTCCACCTGGCGGCGGTGCCGGAGCGTTTGTTCCACTAGTACGATTAATCTTACGTTCAAGCTTGGTTGGTACCATTGTGAATGTGTAACCATGCTTATTAAAAACAACTTTGCCACAGTCTATAGGTGTTGGCTCGCCCAATACCTCATCAACAAATTTTGCTGCGTATAATTGGCCTGGTGTACCAAATGTCCTGTGCACAGCAAAATATGTATGGTTGGCTTGTAGAAAAGTTTTTAGTGTTGCGATAGCAGAAGCTTCATTAGCACTTCGTCTCGCTGCCAGTAGACTGGGTACCGCAATCACCGAAAGTATTCCGATAATTCCTACAACAATTAGCAATTCCAGTAGAGAAAAACCTCTGGTACTTCTCATAACCTAATATCTCTACGCCGACAAGACTCTTATTTGAGGGGAAGCACAATAAAATCCGTAAAGCGTTTGTAAACGTAATAATTTTTCAACTCAGCACCGGGCAGCATATCACTTCATGTAGATAGTTTCAATCTCCATTTCTGATCTCAGTAAGATTAAATATCTTACTTCAAGGAAACTACTTAGGTATGGCTTGATAATTTAATTATTACAGCCCCCTATGCGCGCTTTCTGTTTTCTTTGCTAACTATTCGGTTCCAGCCGCGATATCAGAATACTTAATATGCTATTGGGATAATAGTATTAAGGAGAAGAACTCCAGTTGATATACCTAATTATTGCACGGGTAGTTTTTCGGTATATGCTAAAATGATCTGTCCACATAGTTAAGGAGCAGGAACAAGTTAGTGCTAGGCCTGCTATTGATGTGCTGACTGCAATTGACAAAAGTCTAGCTAATACACTAGGTTTGCAGTTAACCTGCTACTAAGAAACAACATGAGACGGCTTGAGGAAGCGCCTTCAAAGATTACCCGCACTTTCGGGATGAGCGCGCGAAACTTAAAACAGCATAAGGAGAGGCTGTGGAATTAGAGGGTAAAGTTGCTTTGATAACCGGTGGCGCAGCCCGTCTCGGCCGCCATATCGCATTAACGTTGGCTACACATGGAATGCGTGTAATTATACATTACAATAACTCTCGCTCGGCAGCGCTAGATATCTGTGACGAGATTACTGCATTGGCTGGTGAATGCCGTCTGTTACAGGCAGATCTACGTTCCAAGATGCAGATTGATGAGATGGTAAGTCAATCGCTAAAGTTTTGGGATCGGGTCGATCTGCTTGTTAATAATGCTGCTGTCTATTATAAGACACCTTTTAAGGAGCTATCTTCTACAGAGTGGGATCATATAATGGATGTCAATCTACGTGGTCCTTTCCTTTGTTCACTCACTTTTGGTCAGCAGATGCAGATACAAGGTGGTGGCAAAATCATTAATATTGCAGATTGGTCGGCAGAACGGCCTTATGCTGACTATTTACCTTATTGTGTTTCCAAAGCTGGCCTGATCGCGCTTACTAAGGGGCTTGCCAAAGCGCTTGCGCCTAGCGTACAAGTAAACGCGATTTCGCCGGGCGCAGTATTATTGCCGGCAGACTTTCCTGAGCAGACAAAAGAGCAAGTGATCGAACATACGCTGGTCAAGAAGTTGGGTAGCCCTGAGGACGTAAGTGCTGCAGTAATCTTTCTTGCTGCGGGCTCCGATTTCATTACTGGCGCTAATATTGTTATAGATGGTGGCCGGCTTATTTATGGACTGTAGATAATTGGGTGAATCAATGTACGAAGTGGCAAAAGAGATCAATTTCTGTTATGGTCATCGCTTACGTGACTATCCTAAAAAATGTAAACAACTGCATGGCCATAATGGTCGTGTAGAGATAGTGCTAGCCGCCGATAGTCTGGATGCGCGTGGCATGGTTGTTGATTTTGAAGATATTAAAGAAGTAGTACAACGCTGGATTATGTCAGAGTTGGATCATAAGCTACTATTGCGTAAGGATGATCCATTAATACCGGCGTTACGCGATCTTAACGAGCCTTTCCTCATCATGGAGGAGAATCCTACTGCGGAGAACATTGCTAAAATGATCTTCGATTACACACGCGCCTGCGGTTTTGCTGTAATAGCGGTGCGTTTATGGGAGACACCTACCTCTATGGCCGTCTATCGGGAAACGCCCTAATTGGGGCTGTTTCCTAAAAAGCTGCTGCCCCTAATTTCCTGCCTATGAGCAGGCGAGGTTTTTCTGCCAGGGCAGTAACTATTCTGTTATAATGCCCTCTTCAACCACCAAGGAGTCTTCAGTTCATGAATACCAGGCATGATGCCTTGACGCTAATATTGACCTTTAACCTACTCTTTTTGTTAATTCCCGTTGTTGCTGCACAACAGCCAACTGGCAAGAAAGCAGATAAGAAGGCTACCAAGCAAGCAAGTGAAGCCAAGGAAGAAGAGGAGACAGAGAAAGAGAAGCGTGAAAAACCGGCCCGTGCACATCCACTGGTAGCAGAGATCGAATTAGCCTTAAATAATGGCCAACTGATTGCTCCTGCCGGCTCCTGTGCTTGGGATCTATATCAGATTCTCGCTACTAGTGTGCCTAATGAACCAGCGATCAAACCGCTAGCAGAAAAGTTACTTAATGCGCTTATTGCTCCTGGTACTGAACCACTCAATCTCTACCTACAAGGTGTTGACCGTTTCTTCCAACGTGAAGATTGGGCTAATGCTCAGCAGTTTATTGTACGGGCACGTGAACTACAAAACGATAATAAAGAGCTTAAACTGGTTGAGTTATTCTATCAGGGGATGATTGCGCTGGCTGACCGGCAACCAGCCAAAGCCGAAGAGTTGTTTCGCCAGGGCCTCAAACAGAACAACAACGCAGCATACTTGCATAATGCATTAGGGCGTGCGCTTTCAGACCAACGTAAGGATGATGAGGCAATCAAGGAGTACACTCAAGCCAGCACACTTGCTCCACAATGGACCTACCCGCTTGTCAATATCGCTATCAAGTATCAACGTCGTGGTGAATTAGAGATGGCTAAGCGGTCTGCACAGGCGGCTCTTAACATCAATATAGGAGATGTTGAGGCACATGCGCTGCTGGCTGCGATCCATACCAGCCAGGGCAATAATGAAGAGGCGATTCGTGAATACCAGATAGTTGTGATAAGCCGACCCGGTTCTGTTGCCGATCGTGTCTCGTTAGGGTGTCTATTTCTTGAGCGTGGTGATTATGTCGCCGCCGAAGAGTCTTTTCGTGCTGCCCGACAGATTAATCCGCTTGATGCGCGTGCCCGGCTCTACCATAGTATTGCGATACAACGCGCGGCGCGTAGTGAATTTGAGAATGCGCTAGCCCAGCTACAGGCAGCTACGACACCATCCTCTGATGATTCGGCACTAAAACTTACCCTTGCTATCGCCGCTATTGAACAGGGTAATTACAATGATGCTATTGATGCTTACCGTGCTGTGCTAAAGAGCGAACCATGGCAGATAAATATACAGTTACAGGTAGCTCGTCTATTGGTTTTGGCTGGCCGCGCTAACGAGTCATTGGAAGAGTATCGCGCCATCCTTAAGAAGAATCCTGCTAGTAAGGAGGCCCATAATGGCTTGGGTCTTGCGTTAAAAAAGGCAGGTGAGTTAAAAGATGCAATTGCAGAGTATCGTAAGGCGCTCACTCTTGATATTAATTATGTTGAGGCACGCTATAATCTTGCCAGTATCTTACAGGAGAAGGGTGAATTCGAAGCTGCTGCTAATGAATACCGTACTGTGCTCAATATTGATCCAGCCCATTCCGGCGCACGTACTGCCCTTAAAGAGATTGAGGAGAAGTTGGGTCCTCCGAAAAGTGCTAACTGAACCGTATGCTTGCTTCTAATGGTCTAGTCCGCTACAATGTGGTTCTGTTATGCTAGTACTTATTGAAAGATATATAGAGAGTAACTACCATTAACCAGCAGATGTTGAACGATCAAGCGCATTATTATAGCGCGCAGAACTGATGAGGGATATGTCAAAACTACCAAAAAAACCTTCTCGTTTTAGCTTAAATAGACTTTCCAACCGCTTTTCCAACGACCAGTTGTTATTTGTAAAATCGCTTGTACAGAGTCCTAGTGAGATTGGCCAAGTAGCACCCAGTTCTCGTTTTCTGGCTGAGTGTATGGTCTCCAAACTAGATTTGGCACATGCCCGTGTAGTAGTTGAATATGGTCCTGGCACTGGCTCGGTAACACGTGCAATACTGGCGCGGCTAGGCTCGCAAACCGCCTTCTTTGCTATCGAATCCAACGCTACAATGGTTTCGATCCTGCGTCGCCGCTTCCCTGGAGTAGAGATCGTACATGACAGTGCCGAACGGGTTGGCCATTACCTACAGCAGTACAAGCTTGACCAGGCTGACTACATAATCTCTAGTCTTCCTTTTTCGCTACTGCCATCAGAACTACGTCGCGCTATTATTGAGAATAGCTACCAGTCTCTGCGCACAGGAGGGGCATTTGTTGCTTACCAGTATATACATGCCAGTCTGCTCAAGAGGAGCAGCGTGATGCGTGCGCAGATGCGTTACACCTTTCGCCATGTAGATTCAACAGTAATATTGCGCAATCTACCTCCGGCATTTGTCTTTCAATGCCTGAAGTAGGCTTTAGCGGTTCTTCTCCATCTTAACACGTAGCTCTTCAATCTGCTCGTGTTGCTCAATAATAGTGGAGCGCAGGGCGATAAAGGCGCGCTGTGTATTATCATCAAGTTGTCCGCAAGTAGCACAAGTGTCAATGCCTGCGGTATTGATCGCAGTAACTCCACAGACGGAGCAGAAACGGCGCTCGGCCACCTCTTTATAGGATTTCTTTTCCAGATATTTCTTGGCTTCGCGCACATCGGACTCCAACCAATTGAACTGGTTGACATCGGTCTCTACAAACTCTGTGATATGTTCTATAGTCATAATGCCATATTCGGCCGACTTAGTTAGTACCTCCAACGTCTGCTCATTTAAGATTGTATATTTACCAAGCCTCATAGTTGCGTTAACGCCTCCCTAGAGTTTTATCAATGCAGCAATTCTCCTTTCGCTATCCAGCGGCCAGGCAAACGTCCAACGCGACCTCCCGCCAAACAACGCCAAAGGTACGGATAAGCGAATGGTTAATATTTCGACTTTGAAAGCGGATAGCGGCATTGCTGTAAATCGCGCACAGTATAACATGGTTTAATCAGATTAAGATAAGCTTTTCCAAACTAACTAAGGGTGGTTTAAATGGTACTATTGCTGTGCTAAGATAGCCAAAATAGAGACTTCGTCCAGGAGGCAGATAATGGGCCAGTACGACGATGAAGAGTCGACCACTGGTGCGGTGGAGCTGACCGCGCTTAGAGAGTTTCTAGAAAAGAACAAACAACGCCAAGAACTGCGTCGCACAGGTGAAGCACATGCGCTGGTCTCTTTTCCCATCACCATCGATCTGGCTATGGCCAACAAGCTTGATAACCTTGTCGCAAATGGCTACGCAACCTCGCGGGAAGCTGCCGTCACTCGCTTGCTACAAACCTATTTAGATCGGGTGGACGACTTTACAGAAGAGGAAGACCCAGAAAATCTCTACTTCGGTGGCTAACCTCGCTAGGCCGATTATTGCTGTCAGCTTGCTAGGAAGATAGACTTACCCTTTGTTACCTACTACTACCATTTATATCTACCAGCAATAAAGGAACATTTTTCCTGGTGTACTATATTTAATATGTAAACTTTACCTGGTAGCTGCATTTCCTATATAGATAATTCGCTGCTGGATTAATCTCGCCCTTTCAA
>JBFLVQ010000242.1:0-12454 GCA_040758525.1 Acidobacteriota bacterium | reverse complement strand
CCGGCATTTATAGGATTTGTCTCATCAGGCAATAGTGCTGATCTAAACAGACCGATAGCACTACATCGTAAATGGGATTTTGATATTAATTTTCCCAAGATAGATCCTAAGGACTTTCTTGCTCAGGCTGTGAGCGGCTTTTTTCTTAATGGTGGAGAACAATGTTATGTTGTTGGGGTAAAAAGAGGCGATAATCCAGTTAAAGCATTAACTACAGCGATGCAGTCATTATTGCCAGTACAAGACTTTGATCTATTAGCAATACCTGATGCAATGGCACTACGTTTGACTGATAACATACTGGATGAAGATGCCATTATCGGTCTGCAAAACAGCATGCTGAGCTATTGCCAACTGCGTGGTGGCACAATGGCGATATTGGATGCATTACCGGTCAGTAGTGAGAAAAACATAGTAGAGAGCCTACAACAACAGTGCAATAAAATTCTTGATGGAATAAAAAGACCTGTCAATGGCGCAATCTATTTTCCCTGGTTAATACTTGAACAGGGCAAAGACATGCCGCCTTGTGGCCATGTTGCCGGTATTATTGCTCGTAGTGATAAACAGTATGGTGTTTTCAAAGCGCCTGCTAATGAAAAGATCAAGGGTGTACAAGATCTAACCAGCACCATAGATAATGAAATACAAGGACTGCTTAACGAACTGGGTATCAACTGTCTAAGAGTATTTCCTGGACGTGGAATACGAGTATGGGGAGCACGTACACTTAACTATGACTACGACTGGCGTTATATCAATTACCGTCGTACTGTGCTTACTCTAGAGCGATGGATCGAAAAGAATCTTGCTTGGGCAGCATTTGAGCCAAACACACCACAACTATGGGTACGTATCAGCAGAGCGTTAGACTCTTATCTAGCTCAACTCTGGAAAGCTGGTGCATTACAGGGTGAGACAGCAGAAGAAGCGTTCTATATCAAATGTGATTCCGAGTTGAACCCTACACAATTACAGGAGATCGGACGAGTGACAACAGAGCTTGGGCTAGCGCTCAATGCTCCAGCCGAATTCGTGATAATGCGCATTGTTCAACACACCGGTATCGAACCACGTTAAATCTAAATTCAGTAAAGTAAAACTATTAATCTGTTAAACAGCTATTCTTACCACTAAGGAGAGATTAAATGGCAACAGGAAAACGTAATGATCCCTATCGTGGATACAACTTTCTTGTAGAAATAGACGGTATCACTCAAGCAGGTTTTCAAGAGGTCAGTGGTCTAGATATTAGTACAGATTCGATCGATTATCGTGAAGGTAGTGATCCAAATCATGTACGTAAACTACCTGGACTAAACAAATATTCTCCTGTCACGCTAAAACGCGGTATTACAGATTCAGATGAGCTATGGAAATGGCGTACTACTGTTGTTAATGGTAAAACCGAGTTAAAAAATGGCTCTATTGTGCTGCTTGATGATGCTGGCAGTGAACAATTACGCTGGAATTTTGTTAATGGCTGGCCTTCTAAATGGACTGGGCCTTCTTTTAACTCTACTAGTAGCGCCATTGCTATTGAATCTTTTGAAATCACTATAGAGGAGTTGAAGAAGGCCTAATATGTTACAGACTGAATATACATTTACACTACCCATTGGTTATCAAGATGCAGAAGGTAATCTACATAAAGAGGGTATGATGCGTCTGGCAACAGCTTTTGATGAGATTGTGCCGCTTAAAGATCCCCGTGTGCAGAACAACCCTGCATATTTATTAGTGATCCTAATGTCACGTGTTATTACTAGGCTGGGTACACTTGAACAGCTCAACCCTAAGATTATTGAAGGACTGTATGCAGCGGATCTTGCTTACCTACAAGATCTATATCGCCAGCTTAATGAGCGAGGCAGTAACTATATACAGACAAAATGTCCACACTGTGAACAGGAAGTCCAGATGGAGATCAATAAAATGGGGGGGTATGGCGCTACTCCTTAACGCGGCTCTATGAGGAGATAGCGTATATTGCCTACTACTTTCACTGGCCGCATCAACAGATTATGGAAATGGAGCATCAAGAGCGGAAAAGGTGGGTTGGCGAGATTGCTAGAATTAATCAAAGACTCAACGATGAGACTCAATAAAGGAATAACACAATGTCTTCAAAAGGAATGAATATCGCTTTTAACCTTACTACTAGTGTTGCCGGTGTAAGACTAGATCCATTTCGTGCATTCAATTTCTTGATCGAGATAGAAGGTATACTGGTAGGTGGTTTCTCAGAATGTAGTGGTTTACAAGTAGAGACCGACATTTTTGAGCATGCCGAAGGTGGGCTCAATGATTATGTGCATCATTTTGCTGGCCGCACAAAATATCCTCCCCTTATTCTCAAACATGGTCTCACAATGCTCGATGGTCTATGGAATTGGCATCAAGATATTATTCAAGGCAAGATCAAGCGAAAGAATATCACCATCTATCTTCTCAATGAAATGCGTATCCCTGTTATCTGGTGGAATGTCAAAGATGCCTTTCCAATTAAATGGACAGGACCAGATCTACGTGCAGATTCAAACACCATTGCAATTGAAAGTATTGAATTAACTCATAAAGGGCTAGCTCGTTATAGCTAAAATCAGGTTAATAAAAGATGAGTAAACAGTTAAATTGTGAACAATCTATTGTCGATCTACTTTCTAGGCTGATTCAGAGACAGGATTCAGCTACTGGGTTAATCAATATAGATCATCCACGTAATATTTATATGCGTACAATGGGGTGGGTTTTACACCGTCTCAAATTACTTGGTGAGCTAAAAGATCAATATGCAGCAGAAGGATCTTGTGAAAATACCTCGCCGTTATTAAATAGATCTTCAAGACAAGAAAGAGTATCACCAAGTACAAATATTGCTTTACCACCTCAAATAGCATATTTACTTACTCCACCATTAGGAACAGATTTACCAGAGAAGTTTCGTATTAGCAGGCGGCCTTCTGATATTAATAAATCGGATCATGACAAAGAGAAGGAGAGAATTATTACCAATAACTCCAAGGTCACGAAAGAGAAATCAACTTCTAATATTATCCATAGTACAAAAAATGATCAGGAGGTTATAAAGCAGCAGGTCAATTACAAACTTACTAGGCAAGCACAAAGAGGAAAAATTGTGGAGAATAACCCCACAATAGCCAGAATAGAAACTGATAATAATTTATCTAAGTTGACTCTACCAACACTTACCCAACAAATAAATAAGAAAGAGGCTTCTACTGTAATTATTTCTACACATATTTCTGAGCCATTAATCAGATTGTTATCTAAACAGGTGAGTGACTCTCCATTCTTACAAGAAGCTCAAATTGACCAGGATAGAGTTATTGAAGTTAATGATGCCACTACAAACTCGAATACTGTGCCGATGGTTTGGCGTAAAAATGGAAATGGTTATAACGGACAAACCATTAACAGAGTTGAGCAGTCAAAACAGCAAGAAATATTATCAAATAATGTAACAACATTGACTAATGTACTACAAAACCAAAACCATCAAATTGAAAAAACAGTAACACCTGTTGAATCGATAGTAACTGGTCAGATTGATTTAGAGCAGATTACTAGGCAAGTAGTGCGTGTTATTTCACGCAAGCTTGAGATCGAGAGTGAGCGTAGAGGGATAAGTAGATGACATTGGCAAAGCTGACTATCGCACCACGTAAACCATCAAATTTATCTAAGATCGAGGTACTCTTCAATCCCACATCCTATTCGATCTCGAAATCGGTGTCGTGGAATCCATTAGGAGAAGGGAGCGCAAAAACTCAACGTGAGTTGAATGCACCATTACTGACTTTTGGTGGCGGTGGTAGTCGTACCCTTACTTTAAATCTGTTTTTCGATGTTACAGAGCCGGTAAATGGAAACAGAGTAGATGATGTACGCAAATTGACAAACAGGTTTGTCGAGTTAACACGTATAGAACGTTCTAGTAATACACCTAGACCACCCGTTTGTGATATTACTTGGGGCAGTGCTGCCCCACAAAACTCCGACTTCCCTTTTACTGGTGTAGTAACAAGTCTCAATCAGGAGTTCACATTATTTAGAAGTGATGGCAAACCTGTACGAGCCAATTTGACTGTCTCTTTTACAGAGTTTTTAGAACCAGAAAAGGATCAGCGTGAAACCGATCCAGAATTTACTACACGCCTGGTTAAACGTGGCGATACATTAAGTAGTATTGCTGTTGAAGCCTATAACGATCCAACACGTTGGCGACTGATTGCTGATACCAATAATCTCGACAATCCTAGAATATTAAAAGTGGGTTCAATTTTAAAGATTCCCGAGAGTGCTTAAAGCCATTATGTCATCAAATTATTCTGAACAGATGTTGATTGCAAATTTTGAAATCTATCTAGGCAACACTCCCTTGTCTAATAGTGATAAGCCATATGTAACCAATATCACTGTTGATGATAGTGTCGATCTGCCGAGCATGTTTAGTTTTGAGATAGTTGGCTGTGATAGTCAACAAGATCCATATCGCTGGATTGATGATGAGAAACTTTTCAAAATTGGCAATATGATTGATATCACATTAGGGTATGGAAGTGATTTAAATAGTTTGATAAATGGAGAGATTACTAGTATAGAGCCAGAGTTTATCTTTAACGGACTGCCAAAATTGATTGTACGCGGCTTTGATCTGCGTCATAGATTACAGCGTGGTAAGAAGACACGAACTTTTGTCAATCAGAAAGATAGCGATATTGTTGATCAGTTGGCAACAGAAGCTAAATTGAGTTTCAAGATAGAAGATACCATTGTCACACATGCCTATGCGATACAAGCAAATCAAACCGATCTGGAATTTATCAAATCTCGTGCACAGCTAATCAATTTTGAACTAGCAATGGAAGGTAAAACTCTGCTCTTCCGCCCAGTAACACTTACCTCCAATAAGCCACTTACTTTAACACAGAGTAAGAATCTACTCGAATTCTATCCACGACTCTATGCTAATCAGCAATCAGATAAAGTAATTGTGCGTGGGTGGGATCCAGTAAAGAAAGAGGCTTTTAGCGTACAGGCACCATCTAATGACAGTATTCCCATCAAACCAAAGTTGAATGGAAATACTCTTGGCTCACAGCTAGCCAGTAATGCTTTTGGCAGCGCTATTGAGATAGTAAATGTATTATCTACTACTGAAGCAGAGGCTGCTCAGATCGCTACCGCACAATTTGATGAATTAACACTCAGCTTTATTAAAGGTGAAGGGATCTGTACTGGATGTACGGATCTGCGTAGTGGCAAAGTTATCACGATCGAAGGAGTAGGAGAACGTTTTAGTGGTCAATATTATGTTACTACGGCAACACATTCCTACGATCCACAGAGCAATTATAGAACTCACTTTACTGTACTGAGGGATTCTATATGAATATCTTTCAATCACTACTGGAAAACAGACTCGTTGAGAATACTGGCAATCGTATTTATGGAGTAGTTATAGGGATCGTAACTAATAATCAGGATCCCGAAGGATTAGGTCGGGTAAAAGTTAAATTTCCTTGGCTGAGTGAAAATAATGAGAGCAATTGGGCGCGTATAGTAGCACCAATGGCAGGCAATGGATTTGGTGTCTATTTCTTGCCTGAACAGAAGGACGAGGTATTAGTAGCTTTCGAACAGGGTGACCTGCGTTATCCCTTCATTCTTGGTGTCCTATGGAATGGTCAAGATCATCCACCAGAAAAGAATCAAGATGGAAAGAATAATATTCGTGTAATTAAATCGCGTAGTGGCCATACTGTACGCTTAATTGATGAAGATGGCAAAGAGAAGATTGAAATCATTGATAAAAGTAGCAAAAACAGTATCACCATAGACACTGCCAACAATACTATCAAAATAGCTTCAGATAAAGATATCACTCTGTCTGCATCACAAGGCACGATTACGCTTGATGCCCAACAGATCGCAATCAAATCAAGTAAACAGACGAATGTTGAAGCTACAGGTAAATTGGCGCTAAAGGCCAATCAAACGCTCGACATTAAAGGAACAAGAGTCAACATAAATTAAATTATATAGGATCAAACTATGGGACAGCCAGCAGCTAAGCAAGGAGACAAGATTATCGCTACCGATATGCATATGGTCACATTACCAGATGGCAGTGTCACTACATTACCACATCAGTTCAATGGCACAATTAATAGTAGTTTAAGCGCCAATGTAAAGATAATGGGGTTGCCAGCAGCTATGGTCGGTAGCACTGCTGATAATACTCCACCGCATGTTCCTACCGCACCAGGCACAGTTTTTCAAAGAGTACCGACCAATAAAGCGACGATCTCAATCGGTAGTACAACTGTGATGATAAATGGCAAGATGGCAGCAAGAAATGGTGATATTGCTCAAACTTGTAATGATCCTACTGATCTCCCTGCTGGCACAGTACAGGCCAACGGTACGGTATATATTGGATGAAAAGGCTTGATAAAGGAAAAAGGAATAATTTATGTCCAAACTTTTTCTAGGCAGTGGCTGGCACTATCCCATAAACATTGATGATCAAGGTCTACTTTTAACAACAGAATATGAAGAGAGTGTACAGCAATCGATCTGGATTATTCTTGGCACCGCCAAAGGTGAGCGAGTTATGCGTCCCGATTTTGGATGTAGTGTCTATGATCTCGTTTTTGATATCAATTCTGCTACTACCGCTGGACGCGTTGCCCAAGAGATAAAAGAAGCGCTACTACTTTTTGAACCGCGTATCGATCTTATCGATGTTCAGGTAACACAGGAAAATGATGGTGAAGTTATGCTTATCAGTATCGATTATCAGATAAGAGCAACCAATAACGGTTTTAACCTGGTCTATCCATTTTATCTTGTAAGGAGTGTTGAATAATGCAATCAGCTCCAAAAATTGATTCACGAACGACAAACACTCTCATGGATCAGTTGCAGAACTTGTTGGCACTCTATGTACCAAATTGGTCAAGAGACAAACAAGGAATCGGCGCAGCACTGGTTGGAATTTCCGCACGCTTTGCCGAAATAATTATTGAGCGGCTCAATCAAGTTCCAGAAAAGAATTTTCTTGCCTATTTGAATATGCTAGGAATCTCGCGCCTGCCACCACAAGCAGCGCGTGTACCACTGACATTCTCGCTTGCTGGCGAGAGTAGTGCCGATACCATTGTACCAGCACGAACTCAAGTAGCAACTATGCCATTAGAAGGAGAAAGTGCACCAATAGTATTTGAAACTGAACGTGAGTTATTAGTTACATTAGTAAGCTTGACATCATTATTTCTACGAAATCCGCAAACAGATATGTATACGGATCATAGTTCTATTGCTAATAACCTTCGTAATCCCGGAGTATCAATCTTTACTGCTGAAGAGAATATTGAGCATATCTTCTATTTAGGACATGATACTATCTTTAGTCATCCAGGCTTCAACAATCTAAGTATATACCTTAATATAAAAAAAATTCCTAATGTTGATATTATCAAAACAGAGTCGCGATGGGAGATCTGGAATTCTACCAACAATCTCTGGACCGCAATAACACCAGCTAAAGATGAAACTGTGCAGCTAACAAGATCAGGGGAGATCTTATTTAACAACCTTGTGCCACTTTCTCAGCAATGTGTGAATGGACTTTACAATCATTGGATACGTTGTCGTCTGCTTACACCAATAACTCAAGTAACAGAAAAGCAGACTGATCAGAAACGCGCTACCGTATTGCCAACGCTAGATTCGATTAAAATGAGTGCTACATTAAGTCGAAATAATTTAGCAATTGAGAATGCGTTTACTAACGAGTTTGAACTAGATCTAAGCAAAGATTTCTACCCATTTGGAGAAAAACCCAAATTTGGTGATACTTTCTATTTGGCACTCAATGAGGCTTTTTCCCAGACTGGTGCAAATGTTACACTGCAGATAAATTTAAGCAAGCTGGCAGGGACAGGAATAACTGAAGCACCTAAAGATCAACAAGCAAAACCGGCTGGCGCTAAAGATCCTCAAGCGAAACCACCTATTCCTACAGCTCAAGATTTACAATTGAAGTGGGAGTTCTGGAATGGCCAGAAGTGGCTTGAACTGGGTTTCACTAGTAAAACTGGTACAATAACAGCTTATGCTCTACCATTTGATAGCAACTTTCGTGACGAGACAAATGCTTTTACTAAAACAGGAAGGATCTATTTCACATTTCCTCAAAAACCCTTTCCAGTGTTGATAAATGGTGTAGAAACTTGTTGGATAAGAGTTCGTATTATTGCTGGTGACTATGGCAAAGAGGCAGAATACACTTATAACAATACTACTCAAAAAGGCAGCTACCAGAACGCAACCTATAACCCTCCGATAATTCAGTCTGTCAGTGTTGAATATAATGTCAATAGATCTGAACCACCTACACATATTTTTACTTATAACAATCTCAATTTTGAGGATACAACCAAGGGAGAGTTTAAGCCATTCCAAGCTACTAATGAAACTGTGCCCACACTCTATTTTGGATTTGCACTACCACCATATAAATCTTTTCCAAATCGTAAGCTCAGTATTTATGTTGGACTAGACGATTTCAAATATGGAGAAGTTGTCTCATTAACTCCACAACGCCAGGGACAAGGCAGTCCAAAACTCGATTGGGAATACTGGAATGGTAATGGTTGGGTAAAGATATCTTTGCATGACGAATCAGAAAATTTTACCAGATCAGGAATAATAGAATTTCTTGCTCCTAGTGATCTTACTATACGGCGTGAGTTTGGACTGGACCGGTATTGGTTGCGAGTAGCTTGGCGTGATGGTGAGTATCTCTTTATGCCTAGAGTACATAGTCTTTTTCTCAATACTGTAATGGCACAACAGAGTGTAACTATCAATAACGAAACACTTGGTAATAGCAATGGTAGCCCTAATCAGAAACTCTTTACTGCGCGTAAACCTATACTTGCTGGACAGCAACTTCAAGTACGTGAATCAAAATTACCTGCTTTTCCTGAACAAGAAAAGATTAAGGCTGAAGAGGGCGAAGATGCGATCTCAATTACCAGCGATACTACTGGTAGACCAGTAGAAATTTGGATAGGTTGGAAAGAGGTATCAGATTTTTATGCTTCTGGCCCACGTGATCGCCATTATGTGATTAATCAACTTACAGGAGAGATCTGCTTTGGTAATGGATTGAATGGGCTGATTCCTGAAACTGGAAACAGTAATATACGAATGAAGTATTATCAGACCACCAATGGTAGTAATGGAAATAGACAGAAAGGAAACATTTCACAACTTAAAACCACAATACCATATATTGCCAAGGTGACCAATTATGAAGTGGCAAGTGGTGGTGCAGATGCTGAATCATTAGAGTCGCTCTATTACCGTGGGCCACGTTTACTACGACATAGAAGTCGAGCTGTTACCGCAGAAGATTATGAAGATCTTACCTTAATGGCATCACCTGCAGTTGCACGTGTAAAATGTATGCCGCTATATGATCTGAAGAGTGATCCCAAGGCCGATAAAGAGATTCCAGGATTTATTAGCCTTATTATTGTACCTCAATCAGTAGACCTCAAGCCTGTACCAGGTATGGAATTGCTTAATCGTATATACAATTATTTGGTAGATAAGCAGAGTCCTACAGCTAGTCTGGTGGTGGTTGGGCCAACCTATTTTCAAGTCGATATAGCCGTTGAGGTCGTGCTTAATAGTATGGAAAGCGCAAATACGGTAGAGTACTCTATTAATGATGCACTCACACGCTTTTTACATCCTATTACGGGTGGCAACGATGGTTATGGTTGGGAGTTTGGTCGCAAGCCACATCATTCAGATATCTACCGCCTGCTTTTCCCGATAGAGGGAGTGAATTATATACGAAAGCTCGCCATTACTTTCAAGAATGAGCTAGGGATAATAGTACCAGTAGACACTGAAGCCGAGCCTGCCAAGAATGATTATTCATTAATTTACTCTGGTACGCATACTATAAGTATGATTTTTGAGTAACTACACAAGAGATTAACTTATGCCAATAGAATTGCCAAATTTAGATGACCGTACTTACCAGGAACTGGTGGAAGAAGCTCGTACACTGATTCCTCAATATGCGCCAGGCTGGACTAATCATAACCCTTCTGATCCTGGCATCACCTTGATCGAACTATTCGCCTATTTAACAGAATTACTAATTTATCGCCTCAACCGTGTATCGGATGCAAATATTAGATCTTTTTTACGATTACTTGATACTCCTTCTCTACCATTATCTAGTAATCTTCAAGCTGAGATAAGCAGAACTATACTAAGACTGCGTGAGCCACAACGAGCAATCACAATCAAAGATTATCAATATCTTGCACTCAGACACTTCCCTAATAGAGTTAAGCGTGTTTGTTGTCTACCTAACCGAAACCTTGAATTGACTAGTACAAAACGATATCAAGATGCCCCTGGACATATTAGTGTAGTAATACTTCCTGCTAAAGAAACTGATAAAGAATTGACTAATGATGTTAGTAAATTTTTTGATGAGCGTCGTTTGTTAACAACTCGCTTGCATATTGTTAAACCTCGTTATGTTGATATTGGTGTGCGTATAGAGATACACCTCAAGCATACTGCCTCTGCTAGCGACATAAGAGAAAAAGTCAAGAAAGAATTGTATAACTACTTCAATGCTTCTACTGGCGGACAGGAAAAGACTGGTTGGCCATTTGGTCGTAGTGTCTATATCTCCGAAGTCTATTCGCTAATTGATAATATTGCTGGAATCGATTTTGCTACCAAACAAGAGTTAACAACTACCAGCAATACAAAACGCTTAAAATATAGCGATCAAACACAACAAGAGCTTATTGGCATTGAACTGTACCAAGATGAACTAGTCAATATAAGTGTTGACGATAGTGATATAGCCGTTATTGAGCCAAAATAGTATATTGTGAAAAGGAATGGCAATGAATCAGCTATTAGAATACTTACCAGCAATATTTCGCGAAGACTCTTTTGCCGAACAGTTTTTACGTGCATTTGAAGCATTCTTTCTAAATCATAATGATAAGAGAGTCTCAATAACAGGACTAGAGTCTATTATTGCTAATATTGCAACCTTCTTTGATCCAACAGAAGCACGAGAAGATTTTTTACCCTGGCTTGCTGAATGGGTTGCTTTTAGTCTAAAAGCCAATCTAACGGTAGAACAACAACGTAAATTTCTTGCCAATATCGTCTCATTTTATACCTGGCGTGGTACAAAAAAGAACTGGCAACAATTAATGGAGATCTTTAAGATAGGTGTACTCATTATCGAAGATCAAGTTATTGATGATCAGGGAAATATACATCAGTTGGAGCCACACTGTTTCCATATCAAACTCTATTTGACAGGGTTAGATTATGAACAGATCCAACGACAGATCAGAATCGCACTAAGTTTGATCGAATTGGAAAAACCTGCTCATACCAAATATACTTACGATCTTATCTTCCCTGCCAATTTTCAAAGTCTGGAGATTGGTAAATCACAAATAGGAATAGATACACTGTTGGGCTCAATAACCAAGCCCTAAATGAAGCTTAATTGTAAGGAACGATCATTATGGCAGAGATCAAAAGACCAAACTACTTCACTGGACAGTTACTTGTTGAAAATGATTTCAAGGACGAGCAGAGTTATCATTCTCGTCTACGACGCTTACACAACTATGCTATTTTTAATTGGGGAGTTGTAAAAGGACTAAATATTTCCATTGATAACCCCAGCAACTTAACTTTTGCAATCACTCCTGGTCTAGCTATCGATAAATATGGCCGTGAAATTATTGTTCAAGAAACCCTGAAATGGGTTGCTGAGCCAGGTGATAGCAGAGAGTTTTATATTGGTATAAGTTATCAAGAAAGAAAAACCGATTTCTATACCGGGGAAATTAGTAATACAGCTACCAGAATTGTAGAAGAGGTAGAATTCAAACTTCTACCTATTAACTCGTCACCTACTATTGATCCAACCATTAAACTTGAACAGTCACTACTCGCCAACCCACCTAGTGATGATCAAAAAGCTGAAGCTACGGTAGTACTAGCAAAAGTTACTATGGTTAATGGCAAGGTTAACAGTATAGACCATTCTTTTCGTCAATCTGCCACAATCAACGCTGCTAGTCTAAATGTAAAAGCAGATAATGGTGCTGTGGGACTGTTAATCGGAACAGATACTAGTGGAGGAATTGTTTCTACATTGACAAATCATGATCTCAAGTTGGCTGCTGGCACTAATAGTGTGACGATTAAAAAGAGTGGCAATGTAGAGGTAGCAGCTAACCTGGTTGGCTCTTCAATCCAGCTTAGCGGTTCAATAAAGACTCCTATGTGGAATGTCCAACAGGTCTATACTCTATATCGAAATCCACCTAAACCCAAACCTATACCTAAA
>JBFLVQ010000241.1:0-12468 GCA_040758525.1 Acidobacteriota bacterium | reverse complement strand
ACAACTAAGGCACTAATTGTGCTCGCCACACTGATCTAGACCCTCAATCTGTTTAATGGCGATTGACAGTTGCTACAGACTGGCTCGCGCATCTGTAGGTGTCTTGACTCAAATAACCTAGCCCGATAATTGAGATTATTTCTAAACTCAACCCTGGCTGGGGCTGGTCACCGTGGGCCTATTGGTTCTCTCCAACAAGCCTAAACCTTTTGGTTTAGGTCAGTGACAGAAACTCCATATGGGTATTATTGTAAATCAGTATAGAACAATGGGCAGGCTATCATCAGCCTGATAATTTCGTCAAGCCTTCGCCTGCAAATACCTTTTTACTCTCTTTGTCAACCAAACCTAGTAGGTAGGAAACTGTTTTGTCTGCGCCGTCGATTGGTTTATGATCCTGTATCAGGAGATCAGAAATCAGGTAGACAGTATGGATAAAAAAGGCTCACACTGGTTCTACACACGCCAAAAATACAGTGTTCACGAATTCATGCTGGATGAGATTTGGCAGCCTTTACTCTATGCCATTGATGTAAGCTGTGGTAGCTGGCAGCAGGCACTATCGGTGCGTCGCGCAGTTGAGCATAAGGGCAAAGCAGCGGTTGCCGGATTGCGAGGCTTAGTACAAGTGCAGGCAATTGCCAGAATGATCGGATTGGCCTACCAGGCCGCTTACCAGAATATTAATCAACCACTGCCTGATCCAGAGGTGATCGAGGAGCAGATCCTTTCAGCAGTAGAGATGATCTGGGAATTACCAGATGGATGGGTGCCGGTTATTGCTCTACTAGAACAAGAGGTTGATAAAGAACAGATGATGGGGCAGGGGGGAGCATGAAGCTAGTGCTAGCAATCTCTTTCGCTTGTATGGTGTTGGTTACCAATTTAACAGAGCAAGTCCATTCACGCCCTAGTGTAGGTAATGAAAGATTGGTGCTGCCAGCGCGGCTGGCTATCTACTATGGCTATCCAAGTCTTATCAATGGCGCTCAGGGTGATATCAATGCCGCCGTACGTGTACTAGCCGATTATGATGTAGTAGTTTTGGGCGATGGGCTAGAGTTCACCAATGTAAAGGCAACACGCCGCCCACCCGGCAGTGGTCATACAGAAAATTTGAATGTACGCCGTATTATACGATTGCTACGGCGGTCTACACGGCGTACCGCAGTGTATGGCTATATAGATCTAGGCAATACACAAAAGCTCTCGCTAGCTGAATTGCAGCAACGCACACGACTATGGGCCGATATGGGAGTGCGAGGTATCTTTCTTGATGAAGCAGGGTATGATTTTGGTGTTACACGTACACGCCAGAATGAGATTATTGAATATATACATAGTCTAGGACTGAATGCCTTTGTTAATGCCTACAATCCAGATGATGTTTTTAGTAGTGCAACCATAGCGCTCAATGCGGTGGGTGGCGGCAATCCAGATGGTCTACCTTGCTCGCTTGGCAAAAAGGATATTTTTCTCCTGGAGTCATTCCAGATACAGAACGGCGGCTATGAAGAAGCCATACAATGGGCAAGCCGTGTAGCACGCGCCGTCAAATACCGAGAACGCTTTGGTACGCGTCTGTTTGCTGTTACTACTGCGGACTCACAACCTTTCTCATCTGCACAGTTAGAATATGCTTGGTGGAGTGCATTGTTATGGGGATTAGAAGGATTTGGTTGGGGTGAGCCAAATTTCAGTAGTGTTTCCAGTGAGCTACCCTGGCGCCCCAGACCTATAGAGAAGGCGGAACTTTTAGGTAGTTACTTTACTTCATCAGTAACACAGAATAATACACAATATTTGCGCGCTACTGATCGTGGGCAGATTGTTATTGATACAAATAATTTTACTGGTCGCTTCTTAGCACATTCACCATGAAGCAGCGGCTTTCAGGGGATGGCAAACAACGGCTGCGCTTACTTGGCCATCATAGTGTAGACGCGCATGATCCCGAGTTTGGCAATGATCCATAGCAGGCTATTATTTCTCATATTATTAGCAGTAATCTTCTCTAGTAGCGGAGTGAAGCTCTACGCACAGGCTAAACAGCGCTCATTGTTATCCTCTACTTCTGAAGATCAATCCGTGCCCGCACCACCACGCGGCAAGAGTGTAGCTTATTATCTAGCCAGAGGTGGACGCTTCCTTGAGACAGGTGACTATTTGCAGGCTATCGCATATCTAGATGCGGCTTTGCGTGCACCTCGTAAGGGTATCAAGCCAGCCATCATACAACTTGCTGAAACATTACGTAAATCGGCTGAGATTTATCAGCAAGCCCACGTTGCTCGCAAATCTGGGCAAGCAGAAGCAGCAGTAGAGAAGTATCGTGAGATTATGCAAATCAATCCAACCGATCCAAGACCACTAGAATTCATCGTGGAGGTTTATGATCTTTTAAGTGAGGCAGCAGAGAAACGCAAAGATTACCAGGAAGCCGCGCGTCTTTACGAAGCTTGGCTAAAATATGCGCCAAAAAATGATTTTCCCCGTAAAGGGCTGATCCAAAACCTCAAGGCGGCTGCCGAAGCGGCGACTGCTAATGGTGACCGTGCTACTGCCGTTAATCTCTACCGTAAACTGGTCAATATCGATCCTACCAATAAGGCGGCTGCCGATGCTGTCTTTACATTTGAGAAGGAATTGACTATCAGCACAGCCGAAGCGCAGTTAGCACATGGTGATATTGATAGCGCAATCACTTCACTCAATTCTGCATTAAGTCTCTATCCCAATGAATCGCGCTTACTTGAAGCACTGCGATTAGCACGTGGACGGCGTGATTACCAGAAAGCAGAAGCCCTGATGGCTGCCCATCAATATCATGAGGCAGTCAACTTCTACCAAAAAGCGCTTGCTATACTTCCATCAGAAAAATCTGCTATTGAGCAACGCCTCGCGGAAATACGGTTACGTACAGGCGCCAACTATCGCTCTAATGGCACACTACGAGTACGTGGGCAGCTTAGCGGTCCAGCCCACATTACCATTAGTGGTAACAAGATTGTTGTGCTAAATGGTAATGAAAATGTTAGCTGTCGAGTGACAGGAGGAAGTTTTCCTGATTGTCCTTTTGAAGTAAAGCTACATCGATTGGGCGGTGATGTGATTGCAAAAGTCGTTACATCACCGAGTCGTAGCAATAATTATACGCTAGGATTGCAATTAACACCCAAGAATGAACGTGATTTTGGTTTTGAAATAGAATGGGAGCGGTTAAAGACCGGTAGTGTAAACTGGCATGGATATGTGAAAGGGCGTACGCTAATACGTTTACAAGGGCCATTTGTTGATCAACAGGGTAGTGTTGAAAAGGCCACTGCCTATTATGATCCATTGCCGCATGAGAGATACTCACTGACTGTGATCAAACTGCAAGCTACTGATCAGGTCTCTGCACAGGTGATAGAAAGACCATCTGCGGCAAACGATTACGCCGCCGTTATCGAAGTGACAACCAGCGGCGCAGAAGAGATAGAATTGAAGATCGATTGGGTTATTGATCAGTAGCTTGATATCAATATCTTTTTACTGCTTAGGGACATCCTTCACACAACGGAAGCCAAGTTTTACATCGCTCTCATCAACAGCGCAAAAGTTGCGATAGACAGCTGAAGCATAAACTGCCTTCTCACCGAAGGAGCCACCACGAATAATACGGTACTCCTTGGTTGCATCAATGGTTTCATCAGGCACAGGCTGGGCTAATGAATCGGTCCACTCCCAGACATTCCCTGCCATATCATAAACTCCAAATGGACTCTTACCATCACTAAAGCTACCTACTGCAGAGACTCTTTTATTACGGCTTTGCTCAGCCGTATTGGCAAGCCCCTCCTGAAATTCATTACCCCAAGGATATAGCAGGTGGTCTTTACCCGCTGCAGCCGCTTCCCATTCCTCTTCTGTTGGTAGTCGCTTACCAGCCCATTTAGCATATGCGCTAGCATCTGCCCAGGTTATTCCTGTCACAGGATCGTTCGGTTTGCCAGGATATTTGCCGCGCCAGCTTTCTGGCTTGGTATAGCCAGTCTCTTGTAGGAATTTCGAATACTCTTCATTTGTCACTTCATAAATATCTATATAGAAGGCGGAGAGAGTTATCACAGGTTGTGGCCTGGTAGAGATATATTTGGCGCCATCATTACAATTCGCTGCACCTTCAGGACAACCAATCTTATACTCACCTGCTGGTACCAGCACCATATTAGGCGGTGGTTCAGGAATTGTAGGCACTGATACTGGAGGTGGAGTTGGATTTGGATTAGGTTCTGTGGTAGTTGGAATTACTGGTGTTTGAACAATAACCTCTTTGGCAAAGATCCATTTATAAAGTACTAATCCAGCGCCTACTAGAATCATTACCAAGACAACCGCAACAGCAGCAAACAGACCACGGCGTGATGGTCTAGGTGGAGCGATAGGTTGTTCAAATACTTGCTCGTCTGGTCTGGGACCAATCATGATAGTTGCCGGTGGGGGCGGTTCAACCTGATTGGTAATAATATTCTGCCCTTGATTAGTATCAACTCCTTGAGTATAGATAGGAGTTTCAGGTTTGGGTGATGCCATAACCGGTATTGTCTTCAATGGGTCAGGTGGCACAAGGATCGTTTTTGGCAAAGTCTCTTGTGGTGGTGGTTGTGGCACAGTAATAGTTTTGAAATTATCTTCCTCTTTAACAATGAGAGTTCTAAATTGATCATCCTCATGAGTCTCATTGGCTGGCACTGGTTTCAGAGGACTGAGCAGAGGGTTTTTCTTCTCTCCAGCAATAATAGGTGGTGCGCCCCAAGGATCAGTAGTCTGCTCCCAACCATTGATGCTTGCCGCATTACTATTAAAAGTCTCCGTTTCATGTGGCGCCGGAGTCATAACCAGCGTATCCATAGGCAGTTCATTATCAGCTTCAACAGGTGTTGATCTTGCTGCTGGATATGAGTCTGTGTTTCTTAGCTTATTGGCTATGTCGGCAGGAGTAGCTAAGGAACGGGCATAGGGCTTAGTCATATCATAGTCGCCGCCCGACAAAGGAGAATCCAGTATAGTATCTGCGCTATCAAAATCTGTCGGGTTACTGTTCATTGCCGCAGCATAGGTGTCAGTCTTTGTGTAGTTGACAGGCGGTGTTGCGCTACTGGAAGCAGGAGCTGATTCCATTACTAAAGTATGTGGTACAGGTTCTAATTCACGCTCAGGAGGCGCTTCACTACCAGAAGGCTTCTTAGTGATATAGGTACTGAGCGGTTCAGTAGCGTCCGAAGTCGGTGCTGTTGTTGGTATAGGCACGGCCGGATTGGTGATCGCCTCTTGTGCCACTGTTGTTGGTACAGACTGCTGTTCAAGCCGCTTTTGTTGTGCCGCTTCTACCTGTTCCTTTATTTTTGCCGAACTGGAAGAGAGGGTCTGTTCATAGGGGCTCTTGATGCTAACGCCTTCTGCCATGTTTTGTGTACCAGTTGGTTTGGTAACAAAAGGCTCTTTAGGGCCTGAGGCCACTGTTAAGGTGCGATCAAAAGGTACTGCAGAACCAACTTTAAGTGTCTGATTGAGTACCTGATTGAGCATCTGATCTTTACTGGCAGCACCATCATTGCTGGATGGATTAGGCGGAAAGAGCATAGATACAGGCCGACTCTCAATAGTCTCGGCATCAAGCTCTTCATAAGGATTAGGATTAACTGTGAGCGTGGGTTGATCGTCTAAGGGCGCTGAAGGCGGCGGCAAATGTGCTTCTGTGCTTGGCAATGGCGCACTAGCAGGCGTGATGTTAGCGGTCGATGCTTCTGATAACTCTTTCAGCATTCGTAACTGCTCTTGTCGCGAAGGCGCCTGTGGGGTGATGATAGTAGGGAAAGACTCTTCTGATTCTGGGCTGGTAGGTAGTGGACTAGCCGCTGGCATTATTGTGGTAGCAAGATTATCCCCACTGTTAGGTGTAGATGTACCCAGCGAACCCATTGGTATTGTGCGTGTCTCGGATAGTGGTTGATTAGCAGGAGGCGGAGAATTCTTCTGCCAGCCAGCTTTCTGTAATACTCCAGGACCAACATTAAAAGACGCCTGTGTCTCGAAAAAGGTATCAACTACACCATCATTCTCTTCTCCCTGAGAGAGATTAGCCGTGCCTGCCGACTGATTCTGTTTAGCGGAATCGGGACTAAAGGCAAAAGCTGATCGGGTAGCAAAAGGATCTGCCAATTTGGCTGCATCATTTCCTTTACTATCGTGCAGAGAGCTGTTCGCTTGCTTACCAGAACGCGGAATATCAGGCGGCTGTGGCGGCACAAACGGACTCGGACGTCCCAAACTACTGCTAGGTTGGCTGGTCGGAGTCGCCATTTTGGCATTTGGCTTTGCCGCTGTGGGCAGTGAAGCCCCGCAGTTACGGCAGTATTTCTGATCGTTTGCATTGTCGGTGCCACAGAAGGGACAAAACATATTGCTTGCTCCAAGTTTGGTTTCTTGCTATGCGGCGCAAGTCTTAAGAGCGCTTGACTAACCCTTGATTATACCCTGGCGAAACTCGTTGGCTGCCATTATGTTTATCTGAGCTGGCACGGCCACACTAATCTTTGATAAATGTGCTACCGTTTCGTTATCCACTTGATCGCCACTTGATCGATTGCAGAGAAACCGGTTGAACACTTTTCTGATTGAAAGGCTTGATCCAATAGAAAACTTACTGGACGGCTCCCCGTCCAGAAAACTGGGGCTTCTATCGACTGATTACGAACGCATTGTCGCCCCAATGCGGTATCTAGGAACGTACTATAATAAAGCTGCATCCACAGTGTTATTGCCCTGAATTTCTGCTCAATGCTATTAACGTCCCTTCAGTAAAAGAATATTAGTACAGAACGCAGAGCAAAACAAATTTTATTATCTAAGTGTACAATTATGCTAAAAAATACTTTTACCAGCCGCCAAGCTAATTTGGCGCTTGATACTAGATCACTTTATTAGGTAATAAACCCAAGCTCGCTATAATATAGCACTGCATTGGTTGAAAAACGAAGTATTAATGGAAAAAATACTATAGATAAAGACGGAAACAGATGTCAGCACGATTTTTCGCTAGCATAAAAAGTGAATAGTATAATATTGTGAAAAAAATTTCCCCATTGCGGATGGCCAGTTATGAAGAAAAGATGCAGCGTCTGTAATCAGGAATGGCCTGATACAATGAAGCATTGCCCCTGCGACGGCGCCCGGCTGGTCGATCTTCCTACCGGTTCGTTGCTAGGCCGGACTTTGGATGATAAATACCATATTCTTACCGTGATCGGCGAGGGTTCGACAGGTACAGTCTACAAAGCGCAACGTGCGGTGATTGGTGATGAGGTGGCGGTTAAGACACTACGCCCAGAACTGATTCCCAATCCCTCATCGATTGAGCGGTTCCGCCGCGAGGCGCAGGCTGCTGGCCGTATACGCCATCCCAATGCCATCTCGATCTATGATTTTGGTCTGATTGGTAATATCGCTTACATTGTTATGGAACTGCTTAATGGCCGCACCTTACGGGATGTTCTAGGCGCAGAGCAGTATCTCAACTTAAAGCGTACAGTGCATATTTTTATGCAAATCTGTGGAGCGGTGCAGCGTGCTCACCGCAATCGTGTGATACATCGTGATCTAAAGCCAGAAAATATTATTTTGGAAGAGTTCGAAGGACTGGGCGAAACTGTTAAGGTAATCGACTTCAGCCTCGCCAAGCTCAAGATTTCTGGTAATCTAATGCGTAGTCTAACTGAGGAAGGAAAGGTCGCTGGTACACCTTACTATATGTCGCCTGAGCAGTGGCTGGATAAGCCCCTAGATCCACGCTCGGATGTCTACTCATTAGGCATAATGCTCTACGAGACACTTAGTGGCGAGATGCCTTTTGATGCTAATACAGTTATGGAATTAGCAAAAAAGCATGTACAGATTGAGCCCAAATCGCCACAAATAATCCGTAAGGAGATTCCTAAGGAAGTCTCTGATGTGATAATGAAAGCATTAGCAAAGAAACCAGAACAACGCCATCAATCGGCGCTTGAACTGGCGCGTGAGTTACGTGCTGCGGCGGGCTTAGAAACCGATGAAGATGCTCTAGTACGTAATCTTAAGCGTCTTAATCCGGCTACTTCTATGCTTAATGGTGCGTTGATTATACGTACCTCTCCGCCCAATTGTAATATCTACATTAACAATCATTTTGCCGGCACTACCGATCAGTATGGCTCACTGCTGTTACAGGATGTGCCTATGGGTGAGTATTATGCTTCAGTAGTACGAGTAGGTTATAAGGAGTGGGAGAGCAAACTCAAGATCGATAGTGGTGCAGCTACCCTTGAAGCAACACTGGAACCAGTAGAGGATGAGTCGCTATCAGCGACAAAAGATTGATGATCAATAGAAATCAAACCCGTACTGAAGAGCCAGCGATAACTGATCCGCAGGAACAGAGAGGCGAGCGTATAGAGACACTACGTAGACGTGTCTACCATCCTGCCGAACTTACCCAGTACCGTTGGCATGAACGTCTACTTATTAGTATTGCCGCTTTTCTAGGCTTCTGTCTGGTCTATTTAATTGGCCGCACAATACACTGGGAGATACGTAATGGTATTGACCGACGTGGTGAAGTGCCAGTAGGTCAACCAAGTATCTATACCTTCTGGCACAATCGTATTCTCCCTGCCACCTGGTTCTTTCAAGATATGGGTATTGTTGTGATGACCAGCCAGAGTTTTGACGGCGAGATTATTGCACGTATGATACAGTATTTTGGCTATGGTGCCTCGCGCGGTTCAACCAGCCGGGGTGGCAGTAGATCGCTACGCGAGATGGCTGCTTGTATGCAGGCTGGTTTCCATACCTCTTTTACCATTGATGGGCCGCGTGGCCCCGTCTATGTTGCTAAACCAGGGGCACTACAGTTGGCTAAGCTTACGGGCTGTCCAATACTGCCTTTCTGTATATCAACAAAAGGCTTCTGGCAGTTGCGCAGTTGGGACGGCTTTCGTATCCCTAAACCCTTTTCACCGGGTTTGGTCAATTATGGCACCCCTATCTATATAGCGCGTGATTGTGATGAGGAGACTTTTGCTGCCAAACAGGCACAACTACAGGAAACCCTTGAGCGTTTACACCAAGAAAGCGAAGTGTGGCGTACTCGCTGAAGGATAATTTTATTGAAGCTGGCGATTAGGCCGCTATAATACTCTTTCGGAAGATTACCCACTTCATACACAGGTTTATATATGAGAAGAGGTATATTGCTTTTCCTTACCGTGTTGCTGTTGGCTGCGGCCAATGTATATGCCATCCAGCCACAGAAGAAGCGTAAAAGCAGTCAGAAACCGGCTGCTAGCAAGACTATTAATCCCCCACCCATTATTCAGGTACGTGTACGTTTTACCAACGGTCGCGAGTACTATGGCCGCCTTATCGATATCAATCTCAAAGGAGTAAGTATAGATGCAGGTAATGCTGGCGTGGTTACGGCTTCCTTGCAGGAGGTGGCTAGCCTAACGATTGGTGAGACTGCTGCCAAGAAGATGGAGCCACAATTTTTCAATGATGCTGACACCGCCTATCGTAGCCTACTTGCTCTTTCCATTGCCACTGATGCCAAGATTAGCTATGGTGAGTACCAGCCTAAGCTCAATGAGGCGAAAGTGGCAGTAGAAGCTTTCCTTGCCCGTTATGAGAATAGTGGGCAGAAGGAGCTTATTAACACCATGCGTGCTGCGCTACGCAGTTACGAAGTGGTATTGCCAGTCTGGTCATTACGACTAGGACAGGAACAGCACAAGTATGTGACTGATACTAGTGAACAGATGAAACCAGTATTAGAGCTGTTTCCTGAGATCAAACAAGTAACCTGGAAGCGCAATGACCGTTACCCGATCGAGAATGTGATTGCCTGGGTCTGGCTACAGGCAGCCCGCTTCACGGAACAATCCAAACAACAGCTAGCGCGCCTACGTTAGCGGTCGGGATTTTTTCGTCTTTCTTGAGAAAAGTTTCTGATATAATGGCAGAATATGGAAATAGACTGTAACCCTGTAACTATTGTATGGTTATAGGCGCTAGTTGAGTTATCGCCAGGCGTCTTTGTCACGTTCTGGTGTCTAGTTTTAAGAAATGGAGAGCAAGTAGATGAATGATAAAAAGAAGATCGTGCATGTAGTCGGCACAGGCACGATTGGTGAGCCACTGATCGGGTTACTGGCTGAAAAGCATCAAGAACTTGGTATTGATGAAGTCACTTTCCATAAGCGCACACCTCTGCGGCATGATCGTTCTAAGGTTTCTGCATTGCAGAAAAAAGGCGCGCGACTCTGTGTCGATGAGGCCGCTCGCAAGGACTTCACGAACCTGGGAATGGAAGCGACTTACGAGACACACGAAGCATTTGAACGTGCTTCAGTAGTAATTGACTGTACCCCTTCCGGTATCGGAATCAACAATAAGAATCAGTTCTACGAAAAATACACACATAATACTTTAGGATTTATTGCGCAAGGTAGCGAGTTCGGTTTTGGCAAGATGTATGCGCGCGGCATCAATGATGAGACCCTCCAAGTAGGCGAAGATAAGTTCATTCAGGTAGTCAGTTGCAACACTCACAATATTGCAGTTATTCTCAAGATACTTGCTCTTGATGGCTATTCGCCCGATAACCTTGATTATGCCCGCTTTGTCTGTTTCCGCCGTGCTAACGATATCAGCCAAGACTCCTCTTTTATACCTGCTCCTCAAGTCGGTTCGCACAAAGATAAAGAGTTTGGCACTCACCATGCACGTGATGCCTACCACCTCTATAAGACCAAGGGCTACGAATTAGATCTCTTCTCTTCAGCATTAATCATGAACTCACAGTACATGCACATCCTCCATTTCAATCTAAGAGTGCGTAAGAAGACCTCTGTGGCAGAGTTGGTGGATAAGTTAAAGGCGGATCGGCGTGTCGCGATCACAGAGAAGAAGTCGGCCAATCAGGTCTTCTCTTTTGGTCGTGATCAAGGTTACTATGGCCGTATTCTCAATCAGACAGTTGTACCAACTTCGACGCTTGCTGTGCATGATGGCCATGAGATTGTTGGCTTCTGCTTTACCCCGCAGGATGGCAACTCATTGCTTAGTTCGATTGCTGCAACCGAGTGGTACCTCTATCCAAAACAGGTTGATGAAAAGCTACAATGCTTGATGCCTTACTTCTTTGACGAAGTTTAAGCGCCAAGACCATTAATAGAGTGCGGCCGTTTATGCTCGCGGCCGCACAACATCTCTTTATACTGCTGTTTTTTTACCAAGGATATCATTAATTTTTAAGCAATTTTGGGTTTCTTCTCGTATATATTTGCACCAATCTTTAAAAATTCAATCTTTTACTGGCTCCTCTGGCGAGCCGCTACCGAGGAGGTGTAGCGAAAATGAGAAGTACTAAAACCATTTTGGCGTTACTGTTTATTTTTAGCCTGACGCTATCCGTAGGCGCTCAAAGGCTTACATATCCTGTCACAAAGAAAATGGATCATGCAGACAATTATTTCGGTGTTAAGGTCTTTGATCCTTATCGCTGGCTAGAAAATGAAAATGCACCGGAAACCGCTAGATGGGTCGAAGAACAGAATAAGGTTACATTCGGTTATTTAGAGAAGATCTCTTATCGTAGTAAGATCAAAGAGCGATTAGAGAAGCTCTACAATTATCCTAAATACACTCCTCCTGCTCGTCGAGGTGACAGCTATTTCTTTTCTAAGAATGATGGACTACAAAATCAGAATGTCCTTTATATACAGAAGGGCCTTGATGGCGAGGCAGAAGTGTTACTTGATCCAAACAAATTTTCCAAAGATGGCACTTCACGATTAGGGACATTTTCCCCTTCCAGGGATGGCAAGTATGCAGTATATGGAATCTCTCAGGGTGGTTCAGATTTTCAAGACTACTATGTCCTAGATATAGCCACCCGCAAACCGCTTACTGATACAGTGAAATTGGTTAAAGTATCAGGTGCCGCCTGGCATGGCGAGGGGTTCTATTACAGCCGTTTTGATGAGCCGGAAAAAGGTAAAGAACTCTCCTTCAAGAACCAGAATCATAAGGTCTATTATCATAAGCTAGGCACACCACAGTCTCAAGATGAGCTGATATTCGAAGACAAAGCTAATCCACAACGCTTCCATAGGGCCGGTACTACCGATGACGAGCGTTTTCTCATTCTCACTATCTCTGATACTAGCAGTGGCAAAAGAGGTAATGCTCTATACTTCCGTGACCTCAGCAAAGGTGAGAAGACTTTTACCTCTATCATAGCTGAAGTTGGTGAGGATGATTTTGGCATAATCGACAATGTTGGCGATAAATTTCTTATTCAAACCAATAAGAATGCGCCTAATGGTAGAGTCTTTTTGTATGATCCCAAAAAACCTGATGAGAAGAACTGGAAAGAGATATTGCCAGAAA
>JBFLVQ010000240.1:0-12488 GCA_040758525.1 Acidobacteriota bacterium | reverse complement strand
CGTGATCGGGTAATCTCAATTGCTTCTGAAGAGATATCTATACCAATAGAATTACGATTTAATAACTGAGCAGCAACTAGTGTTGTACCACTACCACAAAATGGATCAAGAACTAGATCGCCTGCATCAGTAGCAATTTGAATTATTCGTTCAAGTAGTAGGATCGGTTTTTGAGTAGGATATCCCACACGTTCTTTAGCCTTTGGATTAAGTAAAGGAATATCCCACACATCACTTAATGGCACGCCTTTTTTATAACCATTATTGATTGGATCGCCATTCTCATCTCTTGCATAGATGGCTTTACCAGATTTATCGCGTTTACGCTTCTGTAGAATTTGATCTACATTGGTTGATGCTGAATACTCTTGTAAGATCTCATGAAACTTATAGTCTACTGATTTAGAGTAGAAATATATATTTTGATGGGATGGTAGCAGAGTTCTTTGAGAGTTTGACCAACGTCGATAGTACCAAATTATTTCTGCACGAAACATATCTCTTCCTAAAACTTCATCAAGTAACAGGCGAGCTATATGTGAGGCATTATGATCACAATGGAAGAATATTGAACCAGTTGGTTTAAGCAATCGATAAAACTCTTTTAATCTGGTAAATAAAAACTCGGCATACTCACTAGATGAACTCCATAGATCACTAAAGCTAAACTGCTTTTTTCGATCTCTCGTGCCAAGTTTATGGATCTTTTGAGTAAAGAATGGTGGATCGATATATATCAGGTCTATAGTATTGCTATGAAATTCTCTGACTATATCTAAGCAATCTGCCAAAAAGATCTGTAAAGACACAATTATTCCCTTTCTATGGCAAGTTCCTCAAGTATTTGTTTTAGGTTTATTCCTGTACGATTCTTTATATATTCCCAAGCAGCATCTCCGTAATAATAAGCTCCATTTACACCTTTATATAGTGTTTCTAACGCCTTTTGAATTTTTATAGCCTGGTCTCTATTAGGATAATAGAACATGACTCTTATAGGTATATATCCTGCTTCATAAACAGCCTTAAGACGCATATGTTCTTTAGTAATATGATCGCCATCGGTAGTAGCATCTCTCCATTTAATTTCCAGTGCATCTTTATCAATAACACAGTCAATCTCAAATGTTTTTGGTCGATTTCCTTGGCTATTTGGTATCTTAATTGAACCAGAATTTGGGAATATCTTTTTGAAACAGAGCTTTGCTGCTTGTTCCAAGAATGACCCAGCATATTTATAAAGAAATCGACCTTTATTTTGGTAAATGTCTATCAACCGACCTTCTTCGTCAGTAATACCTAGTACACGATAAATGAGGAAGTGAGATGTATCGTCTCTTTGCATTGTTTCAATTCGCTCATCAATCTGTTTCTTTAGTGCTTTAGCGTGCCAGCTTGCAAGATCTCTAATTTCTTCTTTGACGTCATTGATTAAATTGCTCATTTTTTGAAATAATTATAGATTGAAAAAAGGTAATTTGGCCGTCAGTAAATGTTTTGTTAACTATCCTATCCTAAAATAATACTAATTCTGGCGAGGTGAAATGCCCAGCGCCTTCATACGTCGGTATAGATGGCTGCGATCTATCCCCATTGCTTCTGCAGTACGGGTAATATTGCCTTGCCATTCAGTGAGTTTACGCAGAATAAACTCACGTTCATAGGCTTCACTGGCCTTGCGGTAATTATCGAAATTGTAGCTGTTGGCAGGCCGTAGCTCCGATTTTGGTAAGGGAATGTCATCAGCCGTGATCTTCGCCTTTTGGCTCATAATCACAATACGCTCGATAATATTGCGTAATTCACGTACATTACCAGGCCAGTAGTAGCTCAACATTAGATCAATAGCATCAGAAGCGAACTTCTTCATACGTCGCTTGTATTCGGTAGAGTAGTGCTGATTAAAATGCTCAACAAGCAACGGTATATCTTCACTATGTTCACGTAGAGATGGAATCTGGAAAGGAACCACATTAAGGCGATAGAAGAGATCGGCACGGAAGTTTCCTTTCTCCATCTCTTCATCAAGCCGTTTGTTGGTTGCCGCAATAACACGTACATCAACACTTAATGAGCTAGAGCTACCAACTGGCTCAAAATGTTGCTCCTCCAGTACACGCAACATCTTTGCCTGCATCTTAAGGCTCATATCGCCGACTTCATCAAGGAAGAGCGTACCACCATCAGCCAGTTCAAACTTGCCACGTTTGGACTGGTTAGCGCCGGTAAACGCACCTTTGACATGACCAAAGAGTTCTGACTCGATCAACTCTTCCGGCACAGCCGAACAGTTCATTGCAATAAATGGTCGATTTGCGCGTAATGATTGTTGGTGTAGCGCATGTGCAACCAACTCTTTACCAGTGCCAGACTCGCCATAGATAAGCACACGACCATTGGTGGGCGCCGCTACCGCAATCTGCTGACGTAATGCACACATAGGCGCGCTCTCACCAATAATCTTACAATCGGCTACTAAAGAGGCGCGCATCTGCTGGTTATCTAGTTCTAGTTGATGTTGGTGAATTGCATTACGTACGGCCAGCACAGTCTTCTCAAGTTGTAATGGCTTTTCGATAAAATCTATTGCCCCCAATTTAGTAGCGCGTACTGCTGTCTCTATGTTGCCATGGCCAGAGATCATTATAATGGCAATATCAGGATAATTTGCTTTGATACGTTCAAGTGTAGCAAGACCATCTAAGCCAGGTAGCCAAATATCAAGCAGAACGCAGCTAAAGAGCCGTTGTTCAAGTAATTTTAGGCACTCTTCACCACTCGCGACGGTCTCTATTTGGAAACCTTCGTCTTCCAGCACGCCCTTCAGCGATTGTCTGATGCCGTGCTCATCATCAACGACTAAAACGGTATTCGACATTCCCCCACCGGGACGCGTTTTTTGGCAATCTCGTGCTGCTATACTCATAGTGCCTACGCGTCCGCCTATCTTTTCAGATCGATCTGGCAATCACCACACAGTGCCCGGATCGAGCCAACCAACTCAGGGCTGGCTTTAATTCTGACGTATTGACTGGGTGTGATGCGCGCGATCAGATCAGATAGTTCAATGTCAAAGGTAAGCTGGCACTCGCCTCGGTTGGCATCTAACAGATCATATAGTTGCTCAACCTTATCTGGCGTCATAGTTGATGCTTTCACACGTAACAACAACCGACGTGCATTGCGTTCACGTATACCTTCAAGCATCTCGACATCCTCAGCGATCACTGAGCGTGTGTTCTCGTCTTCAACTTCTAATCGCCCACTCACAAAGACCACAGCATCGGCTTTTAACCGAGCGCTGATTTTGGCAAATACATCAGGCCAGATCACTATTTTAACAGTGCCAAACTGATCTTCAAGCTGGCAGAGCGCGAAACGCTCACCTTTCTTGGTTGCACGTATTGTAATAGAGTTGATCGTACCACCTAGTCGTACGGTTTCACCTTGAGTAACACTCTTCAATTGTTCTAGATTAGTAGCTTGGAACTCTTCTAGCAATGGCTTGAAATATTCTAGTGGATGGCCGGTGATATAGAAGCCCAGCGTCTCTTTCTCAGCATTGAGCAGTTCTGCTTGTGTCCAAGCGGTTGCTTGTGGCAGTGCCGGTTCAGGTGCGACAGCAACAGCAGTCTCCATCATACCGAAAAGAGATACTTGTCCACTACTGCGATCACGTTGTGCACGTACACCTGATTCAATTGCGCTATCAATAGCAGCAAACAGGCGTGCGCGCCATTCAGCTACTTCGCTCTTCCTTAAGCTATCAAAAGCGCCTGCCTTGATCAGACTCTCTAGTACTCGCTTGTTAACAGCGCGTGTCTCTACACGTTCAGAGAAATCATAGAGCGAAACAAATGGACCACCACTTTCACGAGCAGCAATGATCGCTGCGACGGTTGCTTGTCCAAGACCTTTGATTGCTGCTAAGCCAAAGCGGATTGTACTACCTTGAGGAGTAAACATATCAAAACTGATATTGACATCAGGCGGTAGTATCTCGATACCCATATGCTTAGCCTTATCTATGTAGCGAGCTACCTTGTCGGAATTATCGATTTCATTTGAAAGTACTGCTGCCCAGAAATGGGCAGGATAATGCGCCTTCAAGTAGGCAGTATGATAAGCAAGCAAACCATAGGCCATTGAGTGGGATCGATTAAAAGCATAGTCGGCAAAACCTTCCAGGCTATTCCAGAGTTTTTCCAATCTAGTGCGATCATGGCCACGTTCTTGTGCACGCTCAAAGAACTTCTCTTTATGAGCATCTAGTTCTTCACGTTTCTTCTTACCCATTGCGCGACGAACTAGATCTGCTTCACCTAATGAGTAGCCAGCTAAGACTTGAAAGATCGCCATAATCTGTTCTTGATAGACGGGCACAGCATAAGTGTTACCCATTACCTGCTTGAGCTGAGCAATATCGTATTTTACCTGCTTACGACCATGACGACGTTCTATATAATCATCCACCATACCACTATCAATTGGACCAGGACGATATAGAGCATTGAGTGCCGCCAGATCTTCTAATCCTTCTGGCTTCATACGTCGGCAAAGATCTTTCATTCCATCAGACTCAAATTGGAAGATAGCTTCGGTCTCACCATCAGCAAAGAGTTTTAGTGCAAGCGCATCATCAAGTGGGATCATATTCATATCTGGCTTACTATTTAGCTCTCGTTCAATTGACTGCAAACAGTCACTGATAATTGTGAGTGTAGTAAGTCCAAGAAAATCCATCTTGAGCATGCCAGTCTTTTCTAGGTCGGTCATTTCATACTGAGTAGCGATCTCATCTTTAGTTGACTTATAGACTGGCACCAACTCATGGATCGGTTGTGGGGAGATAACTACACCGGCGGCATGTAGCGAAGCATGACGTGCACAACCCTCTAAGCGTTTGGCCAGGTTGATCAACTCTGCTACACGCTCATCACTATCAATTGCTTTACGTAGTTCTGGCACTTGTTTGATCGCTTCATCAATCGAAACATTGCGTCCACGTACTGGTGGTGGAATCATCTTGGCGATCTTTTCCACTTCGTTATAAGGCATTTCCAGTACACGGCCAATATCTTTGATTGCCGCGCGTGAAGCCATGGTGCCAAAGGTGATAATTTGCGAAACATTCTGGCGACCGTAAAAGTCACTCACATAGTTAATCACTGCAGCACGCCCACGCACACAGAAATCGATATCAATATCAGGCATCGAAACACGCTCAGGATTGAGAAAGCGTTCAAACATCAGCTCATATTCGATGGGATCAACGTCGGTAATTGAGAGTGCATACGCAACTAGACTGCCAGCCGCCGAACCACGACCTGGTCCAACTGGAATACCTTGCTGTTTAGCAAAGCGTATAAAATCCCAGACAATTAGAAAGTATCCAGCAAATCCCATGTTCTGGATCGTTGCGATCTCATGATTGAGTCGTTCATGGTAGCGTTCTAAACTGTATTTGAGCTTGCCTTGCGCCGCCAATTCACGCAATCGTTGACAACGCTCCTGGAAACCTTCACGCACTACTTGATCAAAGTAGCTTTCAATAGTGTGACCAGAAGGTACAGGATAGAGCGGTAAGTAGTTTTTACCTTTGGGTAGTTCTAGATTGCACATCTCAGCGATCTGCATTGTGCGCATCAGTGCATCAGGAAGTTCTGTACCAAAAACCGACCACATCTCTTCTGGGCTACGTAGATAATGGAAAGGTGTATAGGCAGTATGTAGTGTCTTATCAGAATTCTCATCAATTCTCTTAAGTGTTTTACCAGTTTGTAGACAAATTAGTGCCTGATGTGCCTTGTAGTCTTCTGCAGTAAGGAAATGGCAGTCATTGGTTACTACTAAAGGGATTGCTACTTTCTTGGAGAGTTCTACCAATTGATTTTTGATCCGTTGCTGATGCTCATTCGAGATATGATCTTGGATTTCCAGAAAGTAGTTACCTCGCCCCATAATATCTTCAAATTTACCAGCCGCGCGTACGGCTTCATCAAACTTACCGGCAAGTAGTAACGATTGTGGCACTCCACTTAAACAGGCCGATAGTGCGATCACTCCTTCGCTATGCGCGGCAAGTAGTTGATAGTCAATACGGGGTTTGTAGTAATAACCTTCTGTGTAAGCCAATGAGGAGAGCTTCACAAGGTTCTGATAACCAGTAAAATCTTTGGCAAGCAGGATAAGGTGATTGATCCCCTTTTCGCCATCCTGGCCTCCTGGTGCATCCATCGCTGTCTTGCTGTGACGGTCACGCGCAATATAGGCTTCCATTCCTACGATTGGCTTTATCCCCGCCGCTTTCATGGTATTGTAGAAGGAGATGGCGCCAAATAAGTTACCATGATCAGTGACTGCCGCAGCAGGCATGCCTAATTCATTGAGCCGTTTGGCTAGTGGTCCATGCTGAATGGCACCGTCTAGTAGACTGTAATCTGTATGTAGATGTAGATGGCAATATTGTCGCTTTGTCGTGGACATAGTATTTAAGAATTTCGTGGATCAAGATCAATTTTTCTGCGGCGCATAATACCATGCTAATTTGCCATTGTCCATACTGTGTGTACCATATATGGTGTATTGTTAGCAAATTAGTACAATAAGCGGAGAAAGTTTACTACAGAGAAACAGGGGAGTTACCTGCAAAGAGAGTGGGTATAAGGTTTCTCTGTGAGAAAAATCAGTTAAGTTGCGCCAGAGTATATTTACGTCCGGAGTTCACCTTCTTCAAATGATCTATCAAGGGTTGGAAGTATTTGACCATAGCACTAGCGCTTAACTGCGCGCCAGTCTTTTCCTTTAGCAGTATACGCCAGTCACGTGAGCTACCAGGCCGCATAAGGTCACGCAAGAAATCCCCTACCTCTTTGTTACCATAATAATTGGTAGCATGTGGATCTTGTTTAAGAATCTTTGTCGCAATATGGTCATGCAATTGGAAGAGTAGAATGACAGAGAGGGCGTAATCATAGTATTGCGCTGGATCATCATTGATATGAGTTTTGGTACAGGCATCACAGTACTCTTCACCACGTGGTGTAGGAGGTACAATACCCTGATACGCTTTGACGATCTCCCACCAACGGCGATTATATTGATCTTTAGGAAGGTTCTTATTGTAAAGCTCATATTCAAAACGTGGCATTGTGCCAGCGGCAAATTCTATATACACGACATGATTGAGAGCTTCTTTAAGCAATATATTTATCTTATCTTCTTGGGTGTCTTTGGGGATGTCTTGGGGAATAAGTCCACGACCTGCTAGAAAAGGTTTTTGTGTTGCTGCCAGCCCTATTAGACTACCCATGGCTTCATGGTAGGCACGATTAGCGCCACCACGTAACAGTAACGGCACATCTGGATTAGAGTAGGTAAGATAATAATAGATATGGCCAAGTTCATGATGAGCAGTTTCGTACCATTGCGCATCTGGCTCGACGCTCATTAGTGCACGTACATCCTGTTCATTATCCATATGCCAGGCGCTAGCATGGTTATTCTTTTTATAAGGAGTGTTTGGTGGTAACGGATAGAGAGAGGATTTCTCCCAGAAGCTTTGCGGTAATGGCTGCCAACCTAGACTTATATAGAACTGTTCTGCCTGTTTCACAACCCATTCTGGAGATCTATCTTTAAGCGCGGCATCAATATTGAGTCCTGGCACTTCTACTATCGAATCCCAATACTGTCCCCAACGATTAGGCAGCCAATGTGCAGGAAGCAGGTCAGGAACCGGTCTATTGTAGCGCTTAGCCAATTCATAACGAGTATAGGTATGTAGCTCTCGATAGAGTGGCCATAATTGTCGCCGTATATCTTCCATCAGCTTCATCATCTCTTCTGCTGTCAAACCATATTCAGACGCTTGATAGCTGTAGAATGATTTATAGCCTAGTGGCTTAACAGTGGCATTACGCAACTGTTGTAGATTGGCGAGGCCATCTTTAAGAACTTTTCCTACTTCTTTGGAGGAAGACCAAACCTTCTCACGTTCCTCTAAATTTTGTGAAGTGCGTAGAAGTTCATCGATCTTATTGGCAGTGATCGATTGACCATCGAGCTTAAAATCAAAACCGTAGAGTTTTTCTGTTTGTGCGGTCTCTGCAGCAATTCGCTGCTTAACAACTTCACCAGCCGTCTCGGGATTCTCACCGGCGAGAAAGAGTATGTTCTGTAATTGCCGTATCTGTAGTTCTGAGAGTTGAGCTTTTTGCTTGAGGAATTTGGTGACGGTCTCAATATTGGATTTGCTGCCAGTGAAGGCAGATAGTTTCTCTAATGCTGCGGTTGTTGCCTTAGCATTGGTATTATCACCTTCTACTATTTTAGTATTAGAGTTCCAATCGGCCAGCACATATTCACGACGCAACTGGTTCCACTGCTGGGTATAATCATCAATAAATTTTTGCGCGTTTTCCCTAATCTCTGAATTGGCAGAGGATGATTTAGCAGTAGACGGTTTTTGACTACCTGCGGCGACGGCAAGAAATAGGACCATCACCATTAAACTCAAGAGCCAGCGTGTGGATATCGACTTCGGCATTATGGCAATCCTCTCGCTTTGAAAATAGATCTTTAATTGTCAGTTGTTTTTACAAATTTTAACACTTCATCATAAGTGTGCATAAGTGAACGTGCAAACAGTTCTATCCCAGGCTGTGTGATCATCTGAAATGAGTTCACCAGAGCAAAATGGTAGAACTCACGATCATTAGCGCTAACAATAATAGGCAACAAGCCTGCACGTAAAGTATATAGACTTGTTGCCAATCGCACTAAGCGTCCATTGGCTTGAGCAAAAGGTTGCAAGTCCATTAATCGCAAGTGCACCAGCCAAGCTTGCTCAACAGGATGTAGTTCCTGAAAAGATGGCACACTGAACCATTCCAGGGCGTTATCAATAAGTAGTGAAAGCGCTTCTGCATCAGCGGGCTGATGGCCTTCAGCAAGCGGCTTTGCCTCGCTGGTGCGAAAGCAACCGCCTCCTTCCCCTAGCTCTTCCATCGCTAACGTATGCAACTCGCATAAAAGATCCGACGTAAGATTAAAGCTGACCTTGTTCTCCTGGTTAGCAATTAGCGTATGTAGATAACGGACTGCATTGGCAAAACTGAGCGCAGCCTGTTCAGCCTGGTTGTTGGCTGGTAGGCTTATTCCATTAATTAGTTCGCGTACACGCTCACGAGTAATTTTCAGATCGCCGAGCAGTAGATTCTCTGTGACCTGCTCGACATATAGATGTTCTTGAATACGAGATGCCGGTGTGGATGCAATGGGCTCAAATTGGTGCAGAGCGTCATATTTTTGCGCAAGATCTTGCACCCAATGAGATGACGGCCGATAGGACTCGTCCAGAATAGGTAGCATATGCTGCGCCTTTCAGGAAAGTTAAACAGTACTATATTTATGTTAGGGATCTCAGACAGTAGGCGTCAAGCGCGGACTGCACGAGCGTGCAGATTTAGATTGTTGGTTCGCAGCGCCAAACATATAATGGAACTTTAATCAAAAAACTGTCTATGAGGATAATTAGATGATCTCACTGAAAGGCATACTTCCCGCTATCACTACACCTTTCAGGTCGGATGGTACTGTGGATCTGACTGGTCTACGCGCTAATTTTACTAACTGGCATAAGACTGGTCTAACCGGCTATCTTGTACTAGGTTCGACTGGTGAGGTTGTGCATCTAGACGAGGCAGAGAAACTTGAACTACTAACGGTGGCGCGCGCAAGTATTCCTGACACGATGTCTATGATTGTCGGCACAGGCTTACATTCGACACGCGCAACAATTCTCTTTACACGTCAAGCCGCTGCTGCAGGTGGCGATTATGCCCTAGTTGTTACACCACACTACTTCAAAAGCTCTATGACACAGACGGTGTTACGCGATTTTTATTGCGAAGTCGCGGACGCCAGTCCCATTCCTGTGTTGCTCTATAGTGTACCTCAATTTACTGGAGTAACATTGCAGCCAGAAACTATTGCTGTGTTAGCAGAGCATCGCAATATTGTAGGTATAAAAGATAGCGCCGGAGATGTACGCGCACTTATTCATACTCTTAGCCTGGTGCCAAAAGATTTTGTTGTGCTTACTGGTAGCGCACCTGTCCTATATCCCGCGCTTGCCGTAGGCGCACAAGGCGCTATCCTTGCCATTGCCAATCTTGCTCCCACTGCCTGTGTAGAGATCTATCGATTACTGGAGGCAAATCAGTTGGCAGATGCGCGTACTTATCAAGAGCGTCTGCTAATACTCTCTGAAGAGATCGCTACTCGCTACGGCATAGGTGGAATCAAATATGCGATGGATTGCGTAGGTTATATTGGCGGCGATGTGCGCAGTCCACTTACTATGCCAAATGCGGCGGCTCGCCAAGCGATTCGCACTAGTTTGCAAGAGTGTAAATTTTTTGAAAATTTAAAATTGATGGATAATTAATCGTGAGTTCAAATCAATCTTCTTCAGTAAATGGGTCCGTAGGTGAGGGTCATGCTCGGCAAGATTCATTAAGTTTTACTGTAATACCGCGCACGACACGACTTTTTAATGACTATCTATATGATCACAACCGTGTAATCCAGTTCTATCGTTCATCAGAGCATAGCCAACTACCATTAAACCAGTTTGCTCACAAGATTACTGCTCAATCCTTTGAGCGAGGAATGGTAGCGGATGCATTAGAACGACAGAATCGCCGCTTTGGTTCGTCGTCGCTGACCTTTCAGTATATAGATCTACTACGTGATCCTGATACGGTCGCAGTTGTAACCGGTCAGCAGGCAGGCCTCTTTGCCGGGCCACTTTTTACTATCTACAAAGCCCTTACCGCTATTAAGCTGGCTGAGAACTTACGTCAACAAGGTAGCAAGGCTGTGCCGATCTTCTGGATTGCTAGTGAGGATCATGACTATCAAGAGGTCAACCATTGTCAGGTTGTCAACAATGAGGGCCAATTGATTAAGATTCAATACGAATCTTGTCTGCCAGCAGGGGAGCGATCCGTAGGTGATATAAAGCTGCAGGCAGAGATAGCGGAGAGAATAACAGAACTATTTGCAATACTACCGAAATCAGAATTTGTTGAGCAACTTGAGAAAGATCTACGTGATGCTTATCAAGTCGGAATAGGGTTTGCCGAAGCATTTGCACGTCTGCTTGCACGTCTATTTGCCAACTATGGAGTGATATTGCTAGATCCACAAGAACCAGAATTGAAACAATTGGCAGCACGTGTTTATGAACCAGTACTACGCAATTGCGAGCAGGTTGCTGAGCAGTTAGTTAAACAGAGTCATACTCTTGAAGAAGCTGGGTATCATGCGCAGATCCATACCAGCCTTGATATGGTGCCACTCTTTGTCTGTGAGAATAATCAGCGTAGCGCAATGACTCGTGAAGGTAACTGTTTTATTCTGAAAACAACATCACAATGTCGCTCACTCTCTGATCTATTGCAGTTGATGGAGAAAGATCCTGCTGCTTTTAGTCCCAGTGTTGCGATACGTCCGGCAGTACAGGATTGGCTACTACCTACATTGATATATGTTGCTGGTCCTGCTGAGACTGCCTATTTTGCCCAGTTGCGCCCAGTCTATCAATTTCTCGATCGTATACCACCCAGCATTGTGCCACGTGCAAGCCTTACTGTGATTCCAGAACGGTTTGCTACTCTGCTTGAGAAATATGAATTAAAATTTGAAGATCTCTTTGCTGGTAGTGAGTCGGTAATGCGTAAGGTAGTAGAGAAGAGTCTGGATGCCAACACCGCAGCAGTCTTTGAAGAGACAGAACAGATCTTCAATACACAATTGGATAAATTACGCAATGCTTTGTCAGGCGTCGATGCAACACTTGCAGATGCGCTTGAAGGTGGTCGTGACAAGATTCTTTACCAGGTACAGAATCTGCGCAACCGCTTTGTTAATAATCGTACCAAGCGCGAGGATACTGTTGCACGTCAGATCGAGCGTATGTTTAATCTTCTTTATCCAACTAAGAATCTGCAAGAACGGGAACTGAATGTCTATTACTTTCTTGCCCGTTATGGTTATGGCTTTATTGATACGCTTTACCAGGCCATAGAGCCTCATACCACTACGCACAAGCTACTTTTCGTCTAAAATGTAAAGAATGAGGAATGGTAAATATGTCTTTAATAGATAATGTTCGTAATGCCGCTAGGGCGGTTGCGGAAAGAGCATCTTTTGTACAGATCAATTATGATCTTATCTCTTCCTATGCGAAATCGCTGCCGCTTGCAGAAGCGACCCTTCCAGAACTGGATGCTAATACCCATTATCTAGGTCATGGCGATGATACTGCAGCATTTCTGATAACTCTAGATGCGATCAATTTTGGCTCCGGCTATTTTCCTCATCTAAATAAACGGCCTGGCATGTCTGGATATTTTACCGTAGCGGCTTCTCTTAATGATTATTACAAAGAGCATGGACCATTATCTGCACAACAGCTATCG
>JBFLVQ010000239.1:0-12489 GCA_040758525.1 Acidobacteriota bacterium | reverse complement strand
TTCCCAAGGAGGATAATAAATGGATAACGATAAAGTAATCGGTGTGTTGAATGATTTGATAGAGATCGCCAAAGATGGTCAAGAGGGTTTCCGGCAGGCTGCTGAGAAGGTAAAGAACATAGAACTAAGAAACTATTTCCTCAGCCAGAGTCAGCAGCGTGCACGTATGGCAGGGGAGCTACAAGATGAAGTTCAACTTTTAGGTGGTGATCCTGATCGACAGGGCTCGGTGAGGGGGGCGCTACACCGCACTTGGATCGATCTTAAGGATGCCGTCGGGTTAGATTCTGATCATGCGATCTTATCAAGTGTCGAGAGCGGTGAAGATGCAGCAGTAAAGGGGTATGAGAGCGCCCTGCGTGATCCACTACCACCCAAGATAGCGCAGATTGTTGAGCGCCAGTATATCAATATCAAGGCAACACATGATCAGGTGCGAGCGCTGCGCGATTCAACCCAATACCAGACCCGTACAGCCTGATGATAATATTGGCCATAAATTTAACAGAGTTAGATCGAGACACTAGTATTTTGCTGCTGAGCAATCTGTGGCAGAATTAGTGCTAGCTCGAGTTGGTAATGCGGCTTGTCTATAATTAGGACAAGCCGCCTACCAGTACCTCGATATCTAACTTTAATGAATGGTGTTTTTATGGCCACGCTTAACCTTTTCTCTAGGAACAAGCGGGTAATGGTGACACTCTTTTGTTTGCTTACTTTTTCACAACAACTCAATTTCACTAGTACTATTTCTCACGCCGATCAAATACCAGACCTACCCGCAGCTAGCGCGCCAATGGATAAACCGCTTAAAGTAGGTCAATTCTATGGTATAAAAGTTGCCGACACACTTATTCCTGAAATGGTCTCGATCCCAACAGGCACTTTCAATATGGGTCAGGCAAATGCAAATCTAGGTTGTCATGAATGTTCCCAAGATGAGCAACCAGTGCATCGTGTCGAAATCACTGCCTTTGAAATAGGACGCTTTGAAGTCACTAATGCACAGTACGAACCTTTTGCCAATGCAACAGGTCGGCAAAATGCAGAATGGCGTCAGTATTACAAGAAGGAGAGAGGCAACCATCCTGTTGTAAATGTCACCTGGAATGATGCACAGGCTTATTGTGCCTGGTTGCAAGCTCTCACAGGTCAAGAATACCGACTGCCTACAGAGGCAGAATGGGAATATGCGGCGCGTGCCTGGACCAATAATCGTTATATTTTTTCCAATGAACTCTCTTCTAGTGAGGCTAACTTTGATAATAAGAAGGGTGCTGTAGAAGTAGGACGTTATCGACCCAATCGCTTTGGCCTATACGATATGCTCGGTAATGTTTGGGAATGGTGTGCCGATTGGTATGACGAGAAATATTATGGTAATACCATAGCACAGAATCCACCTGGACCAAATCAAGGTCAATACCGTGTACTGCGCGGTTGTTCCTGGCTCTCTACATCCGATCAATGTCGTATTGCCAATCGTGCCTGGTATAATCCTGGCTATATACTTGATGGACGTGGTTTTCGTATTGCATTAAGAAGAAGGGTCGAGAAACCCTAGTATTCACCATTTGAAATTATTTATCAGTACGACATCATTAGTGATGACGCCACGTGAGCAGATCAACTGCTTGCCATCGTGAGAGAGATCAAAAGAGAAGATCCGATCGCTATTGAATTCTGTTAATTGTTTGGGTGCGCTATTGTCAAGGGGCTGTTTCCAAATATTAGAGATACCAACATTATTATCTATATAGCAGATCGCGCGCCCATCTGGTGTCCAGCGGAATGGACCCATATTCGCTGTAGGCGGAAGGGGAAGCAGCTTTATCGGTGCTCCTCCTTCAAAAGGAATAATTGCGATGGCATGGGGATGGTTGGGTCTGTCCTCATAGTAGCAAGCGATCAGTTTTCCATCTGGTGAGATACTAGGCCATATACTGGTTTTGTCGGTCAAACGTATAGGTGTGCCGCCTTCAATCGAGACACGCCATAATGTTCTCACGCCCGCGACCAGGCTGCTATAGATCACCCATTTACCATCAGGGGTACATTGTGGTGAGAAATCACTGCTCCCTTCCGTCAACTGTTTAAGGTTGCTACCAGTAAAATCCATACGCCAAAGGTTATTTTTACCATTACGATCTGAGACAAAAATAATATAACGATCTTGGTCTGCTGCGGTGGGAAAAGCTTCTGTACTAGGCTCAAAGGTAAGCTGCTTCTGATCACTGCCATCGGCACTCATTGACCAGATATCCCAATTACCGCTCACCTGTGATTGCATAAATATCCTGCCTTGTGCTGACCAGGCGACGCCATTATATATACTTGCCCCAGAAGTAATAAGACGAGCGCGGCTGGTCTCTCCATTAGGCATAATCCAGACATTCAGGGTTTGACTTTTACGTACTGTCACCATAGCACGGCTATCTGCAGTTAAGCTGATATAGCCATAGTTGTTGACATCGCTAGTAATTCTACGCACATCTCCTTCTGGATAGCTAAGCCGCCATATTTGCCACAATGGCGATTCTTCATCATTAGCAAGCAGGATCAGGCTATTACCATTAGCAAGCCAGCAGAGCTGTTTAATTGACATCCAATGTTGTGGAGAGAGTGGACGTTCAATTCCATCTACTACTGTGATCGCAATCACCGCCATAAAACGTGCATTACTAAGATTGCGCACTGAGCAAGCAATAATCTTGCCATCTGGTGACCAAGCAGGGGTAGCAAAGCGATCAGGTATCTTGCGTACTGCTAGCCGTTGAGCGCTACTGCCATCCGTTTTGGCAATAAATAGTACACTCTCTTCGGTATTGTTACGCACATAAGCAATATACCGATTATCTGGCGAGAGAGTGATTTCAGGATTGATCCCTTCAATCAATTTCTGCTCTTTACCATCTGTGAAAAAGATCCGGTAGAGTATCGGTAGACGATCGCTTAAATCTTGTCTGACATAGTAGAGTGCACGGTCATCGTGCGAAAAGCGCAGTTCTATATATTCAGCCTGCATAGCCGCTACTAGGATCTTTTCTGCACCATTGATTGGTTTGATAAACAGAGTCTGAGTACCCTGATCATCAATTACATAAGCAGTATATTGACCATTTGGCGAAATTGCGGCAATAGCCGCTTTGCCATTGTTAGTAAGCTTAGTCTCTTTGAGTAGAGCTAACGCCACTGCCTGCCGTATCTGCGACTCACTCATACTCTGAGTGTAGTCTATATATTTGTAGAGGCTTAGAGCGAGCACTGCCAGTACAGTCAACACCGCCAAGCGTAGGATCAGACGACGATCCGGCTTCTGTTGTTCTGGTACTGCAACAATCGACACAGAGACAGGTGGAGCGGAGTAGTGTGGTGGAGTTAATGTAAGTGTTGCTGCTGGCACCGAGACAAGCGGAGTAGATTTACCTGCCAGCGAAGTTGTCACTACCGCGCTAGAGGCTGTTCCTGGTTCATACTCCTTTCTTAGTTCACGTAGATCCTGAGCCGTCTCTTTAATCGATTGGTAGCGTTCACTAATCTCCTTGGCCAGACAACGGTTGATTATCTGTTCCAATGCTGCTGGTATATCGGGAAGAAATTCTTTGATCGAGGGTGGTTCACCACTAACAATCTTTTGAAAAGTGTCTGATTTTGAGAGACTCTCAAAAGGTCTATGTCGCGTCAAGGCTTCGTAAAGCACACAACCGAAAGAGAAGATATCAGAGCGCTGATCAACCAATTTACCTTGCGCCTGCTCAGGAGACATATAGTTAAGCGTTCCCATTATCATTCCACTATCGGTTTGAGTGTGAGGCGCTTTGGTAGTGCTATCGCTAGTTGCTGTATTGGACTGGATCAATTTAGCCACGCCGAAATCGAGGATTTTGGCGTAACCATCTTCAGTGATCATTATATTCTTGGGTTTTAGATCAAGATGTACAATACCGGCATTATGAGCTTTAGCAAGCCCGTCTGCTACCTGAGTAAAATAGTCTAGTAATTTTTTCAGCTCTACCTTCTCGTGATAGATCTTGTTGTAGAGGGTATCGCCCTCGATAACCTCCATTGCGATATAATGGATGACATCTGTCTCATCGAGAAGTTGTGCCTGTCCAATCTCATGTATGGTAAGAATATTAGGATGATTAAGGGCAGAGGCAGATTTTGCTTCTTGTACAAAGCGCTCTACCATTGCCTCGACCTTGACCAACTCTGGCGGTAAGATCTTAAGCGCAACCATACGGTCAAGGGTAGGATCATGGGCTTTGTAGACCTCGCCCATACCACCCACGCCAATCTTTTCTATAATTTCATATCGAGAGATCTTTTTACCTATCATTTTCATTGGCAATTATAATGATAATGAAAGATTAAAGCTTGTTGGCCAGTCAAGCAATGATAAAAGTCGTCTGGCGAGCAAGAATTGGCAGGAAAAGGTCATTGACAGTCGCTGATAAAGACTACTATATTCTTTTAGTTGTAGAGTTTGCACCCTTAGCTCAGTTGGATAGAGCGTCGGCCTCCGGAGCCGAAGGTCAGTGGTTCGAATCCACTAGGGTGTATTAAGAGAATCAAAAAATTAAGGCCACCGATGAGGTGGCTTTTTTGCTTTGTACCAATCTACCAAGGGTGACCAGGAAATTTTTATTTTCCCTTTAAGTCTACCCCTCGATAGACTTCACTAAGAACTAGAGTGCAGTTAATGGATGGTAAGAAAAGTGTGGCATCCAATCCGGTAATCTCTTCTGGCTCCCAGGTATTATCAGCTTGCTTTACATATTGGGTAATACAAGCTTCTTTTTGTGAGATCAGGAGATATTCTCTAAAACTAGAAATTGATTGATAGAAACTGAATTTCTTAGTGTGGTCACTACGTTCACTAGAATGTGACAGTACTTCTACAATGAGAATGGGATTAACAAGAACTTTAAGACCACCAATTTCTTCAAATTCAAAAGGTACGCAGGCAACAGTTACATCAGCATAGCGAAATGGTGGGGCCGTTGGTACTTTAATTCTTATATCACTGCTCATTGCTCGGCAGTTACGTCCGGCGAGTTGAGGGTTGAGTATGGTAAGCAGGTTATCCGCGATGAAAACATGCTCTGGGCTAGCACCGCCCATTAGAAATATTTCGCCGTTCCAATACTCATATCTTTCTTCTGATTCCTTAACTAAGGCGAAGTATTCTTCCAACGTGTAAAATCTCTTATGTTTTGCAGTCATTATCCTACTCCTCAACCTTACTTATATGTGCAAACTCAGTGCTCGTCAAGGTATTTAGAGATTTTTGAACTCATCTCTAAGAGCAGGATAACGATGATAAGTTTTTCGGATATTATCGATATAACTCTGCCAACTCTTCTTGTCCTTAAGAATAGATAGATAGATAGATTTGATACTAGCAGCATACACGGCGGCAATACGATAATGCTCTCGGCCCTTTCCTTCTACCCGAGTTTTTACTAGAGATTGGTAGATTTTAATCGCTTCTTGAGGGTGTATCTTTTTTATTCCATCCGCTATCATCGATTTAACGCTGCTATCCGCAGCTTTTCCTTGTGCCAATCTGATTGCTGAATCCCAATCTTTCTCATAAAGAAAAATTTTTGCTAATAGGTCTGAATCATTCTTAGCATAATTGATGAGGGTGGTTTGATCTTCTTTCCATTGCTTGAGTTTCTTGGAAACAGTGGCAATCTGTTTATAAAGCTCTAGTGTGAAATCTCCGTATTGGGCGGTGGTCATAAGAATACGGCAGAGGTTTTTATCATCAGACTGTTTTTGATAATGTTGTGCAAGCAGTGATAATACCCCTTCAGAACGAGGGCGAGAGATAAAGAACTGATATGGTTGACGCGCTCTCTTTGGTAACTCTGTAATCCATTCTTCTAGCGTCGCTAGATATTTTTTATTGTTGCCTTTTGATCTCCAGTAATGGGCTAGATCAAGATACTGTTCTTCACTCTGTAAATTTTTATTGCGAATACGCAGATAGTTTTGATCATCACCAAGTTTTAAGTAGTAGTCTGCTAACCATTCTTCTGATTTAGCAAAGTGGTGTTTTTCAAGTTTTTTGATGAGATATTTATAGTCATCGGCAGATGAACTGATCTTGTCTAGAGCACTCTTTAACGCTTCAGTTATCTTACCATAGTCATTTATCGACCAATCACAAGCTTCCAGAATAGAGTCGATATATGACTGTTTCTCTTTGTGATTTAGAGAGAGCTTGGAAATCGCTTCAGCATAGTAATTAATAGCCTGCTCTATCTGCTCAGTTCCAACTGAATATTCCTGTTCTTCCAACAGATCATTACCACAAATTACAACGTGCCAGAAGACTTCTAATTGATCAATGGTGTTGAGAGTCTTTGCTCTCTCAAAGAGAGAATCAAGCTCGGGATATTCTTCATCTTCATCATACTCATGGTAGTAATCATATTCATCATATCGCTCACGATACTCTATCTCTGTAAAGAAGGTTGAGATCTCTGATTTAAGTCTCTTTACCAGTTTAGGATTCTTGGGCTGTTTATTGATAATTTTAGGAGAAATATTTATATTTGCTAGTAATGCTCGTCTAAAATCGGACTGCTCCTCAGCTAGCTTTAGCACTGTTTTCAATAGGTCTTGATGTGTCATCTCTTCCAGAGCCTGTTTTAAGGCTAAAGGAAGATCTGAATCTAAAACCGAGTCTGGATCTGAGCGAGATTTATTCCTACGATCTGTTTTAATATTGTAGAGTAACACTGCGACGATATGCTTGCAGACATCGCCATCATATGGGCAACTACACTCCCATTCAAGGCCATGTATATCATCTGAGTCTTGACTTATTTTAATCGTATAATTGCCATAGTTTCCTCGAATCTTTGCAGTTATATGATTGTTTGTAGCTGAGAACTGATAGATCTGTCCTGACTCGCAGTAATCTTCACCACGATGAAATATTTCTATACTATCAGCCAGATCCATTATCTCTGTGCGAGTAAGAGATTTTAAGCTCATATGATCTAATGGCTCTTAATGTTTATTGTATCTATCAGTAATTTGTCAAGCCCAAGGGTCAAACTCTTTTCTATAAGCAATCCCATTTGTCTGTAACCATTCTTGAACTCCAAAATAGTCCTTAAATCGCTCTTCCAGCAATTGCAGCAATAGATCATCATCTTCAAGAAAGTTGGGTATTAGGCCATTCTCTTCCATTAATCGAGCCAAAACACGAATCTTGGTAGTAACATCTATTGTTAAAGTGTAGGCAACATCATTGCCAAGCAGATTCTCTGCTTCTGGGCTGAAGTCATAAAACTCTATTACCAGACTCCTGTCGTCTCTGATTTCGACAGTAGAGACGGTGTTTTCAAGCCCGCCGTTAAGTTTTATCTTCTTGATCGCTTTGCTCCTTATCAAACGGTTAAAATATTATAGCGCTAAAATCCTATCGTAGAGAATAACCTACGGCTGGCGATCCATGTTGATAGGTTAACACCAGTTCAAGGGCATTTTGATTTGCCCCAGGTCCGATTGGAATAGCAATGCCTGCATGGGCGGTAGAGAGCTTGGACATAGGAGCAGGCACGGCAGCATTAGTATCATAGATATAGTAAGTCTCCCCGGTAGCTTCTAAGCGAATCTCTATTGCATTGTTATTACCTGGGGCCGCACCTACGACCAGTGGAATCAACCATTGTTGTTGTGTGCCAAGATTTAAGCTGGTGTTGGTATTGAATACCAGTTCCACGGCTGCATTTGGCCAATGCACATAGATATTTGCACCAGGAAAACCTGGAAAACCAGCCGTGGAAATTCTGCGTAGATTGAGGGGCATACCACTCTCCTTTATGTATGAATAATAGCTATTCCACTATGCCAATATCTCTACTCTGCCAACAATGGCGCTAATAGTGTTTCTTGCTATTACTATTATTAGAAGGAGAGTTGATCATGAAAGACTTAGCTATCAGATTCCATCAGTTTTGAGTGATTGCTCCGCAATTTAATATCATACTCCCGCAATTTTGCCTGCTGTTAGCAATAATTAAGCAATCAGCCGCTCGATATCTAGATTATTAATTGGTGACATATTGATCTGAGCTATCGCCACCAACTTCTCTTGTTGTTGCTTACGAACATTCACATCAACACGTAATCGTATAAGTCTCTTTCCTAGTTTTACTATTTGTGCGCGCGCCAGTAACTGGTTACCATCAGCCCTTTCAAGACATTCAATATTGATGCTGGCAGTTTCTGCTAGTCTATTTTCTACCACACATAGAAGTCCTGCCGCAGCATTGGCAATATAGGCCATATCACCACCAGCAAAATTTCCTAGCAGGTTGGGACGGAAATTATCCATTACAGCTCTAAAACCTTCTTGATCAAACTCAATAGTAATATAGGGATGGTGATCCAGTATGGGTTTTAATTTTTGTCGTATCTCTTCCTCTTTTTGCATATTACATTCCAGGCTGTATCAAGCAATCCGAAGATTGTTGAAGATAGCGATGCTCACTATCAGTATAATCTATCGTTGATTATTTTATCCACAATACAGCGCCTTTTATTGTTGCTGTTAGCTCTACGCCTTCGCCCAGTTCAGCCTTCAATTGGCGCGCAGCAAGTCCAATCAGATTCAGATCTGTACAACCAATATGTTTGGCAATTGTGATCAGATCGATTTCTGCAACACCAGTTGTGTGGGCCTTTTCAAAATGAGAGAGGAAAAGTTGCAGTAGGATTCGTTGAATGTTTAATCGTTCTTGGCACAGATCAACTTTAGCCAAGGGCTTAACCATAACAACACTTTGAGAAAAACTCATAGGGAATTGTCCGGAGCGGTGCTGTAAACAATAGTTACAGGAAAAGCAGAGGTTAAGGAAAGGTCAGAACAGATTAGCAAAAGAGATTAGTATTTAATCAGAATATTATTCCGCGATTTTACCAAAATGCGGATAATATTCTGATCTTGAGGCTATTTTTTAACAGGTAAGTAGTTTCTCAACGGCCAGCTCAAGCTCATCTATGCCACCAGGCTTTGGTAAGCAGATATCAGCGCCGGCTGCCATCATCGCCTTAAATTTATCTGGATTTCTCAATGAAGCCGAGAATGCTACCAGCTTGACCGTCTTACTGATGTTGCGAACCTTTTCTACCAACTCAAGGCCAGTCATACCAGGCATATTCATATCGGTAATAATGAGGTCGGGTTGATGTTGCTGGAACATCGTTAGTCCCTCTAGGGCGTTATCGGCTTCCAACACAGTATATTTATCAACTAATATCATTGAAATTATGCATCGCAATGATTCTTCATCGTCTACGATTAGTATGGTTGCCATATTGCACGTTCCTCACGAAAAGATTCTTCAGTGCTAGACAGCTATCAGCATATGCAAACTGCGGGCCAGTGGCAAAATGGCTTACTATCTTATGTATCTACAATAGCCTAGCGAAAAATGACGATCCCTCTATTGCCATGCTGAGACAAGTCAACATTATTAACTGTCTCAGTACTGTCTCAATAGTGTTTCAGTACTGTTTCAGGCGAGACATATCCAGATCAGGTCTTAATTGGTGTTGGGTGTTGTAGGGTTGTGAGTAAAAAAAGTACCACACCTAACCAGATGCTTCTATATAGTTAGGTGCGGTAACAGAGGACAATCATCTTATGACCTTGTCAGTCTAGCACCATTATCATCTCCTGTCGATGAACGTTAATTCACTGTAGAATTTCTACTAATAGGTCTATTTAGGGTATGGCTGAAACTCACTAAACAGACCTATCGATTCAAAGCCGATTCTTGTATAAAGACTATAGCCAGCTTGTGAAGCCTGTAATGTTGCTATTTTTGTCCCAACCTCTAGGGCATCAAAGAGTGGTTGTAAGGTTAATGCTCTGCCATACCCTTTACACCGATAAGCAGGAAGCGTGGCGATGTTATATAAGCCTGCTACTTCTGCTGCTAGACAGAGTTCACTGGTTGCTACAGGTTGATCATCAATATACCCAACATAGAAGCGCATAGGGCAATCAGCAGCAAGCGCTAACTCACTTACTCGCTGATAAAATGTTATCACATTAATATCTGGCGGTTGCCAGAGGGCTGCCAAAACTGTTGCATAGTCAGCAATCTGTTGTGAGGATAAGGCTCGCTCGATACGTAATCCATTGGTACTGATGTTGGGTGGAAGCTTACTCAGTTCCATGGCCATGCCAGGTTCAGGTTCAGCCCTGCTAAGACCAGCAGCATTTAGCAGGGCAGGAAGTGTTGCTGGTTCATCGCCAGGGCTCACCCACCAAGAGAATGGATGACCGACTTGTTGAAAATATCCGACTGCCTCTTGAATACGTGATACGGCCGTTTCTAGTGAAAGCCTGGCGCGGCAGATAAAATTAAAAGTATCGCAAGCAAGCCTAGAATCAATAATGATTAGATCAGAGTTTTGGTCTACCGCCATCTCTGTATGTCTAGACTGAAAGTAGCTCATATGTGTCAACATATTTGCTACCATAGCTGCTTGCAGCGCACTAGTATCTTTTATCGAGAGTGGCATAATCTTCTTTATTGTACTAAGAAAGTACGTGAGGTCCCGCTATAGGGCTTAATTGCTCCTGTCCAGCCAGATTTCCAGTGTCCATAATGAACTATACGATATTCACCAGTCGTGGCAGTATTTGGAATTGTCCACTCAGTAGTTATTAATGAGTATGCCAATCCAGAACGTGCCCAGATATATTTTGTTTCTGGATCCCAATCATTAGCTACCGTCACCCAATTATTGTCGAGTCTTTTTTGTACCTTCAAATAGGTTGACTGAATCATAGGATTATTTTTGGGATGGCCGCCCCAAAAGATTACACGTACTGTCTGACCAGGTGAATAAGAGGTATTAGCATCTGTATTTATGCTACCAAAACTCTTGCCAAGCGGTACATCATCGAATACTACACCAGTTTGAAGGGTAGTCTGACAGCAACTTAAGTCGCGGGGGGTGGGTCCATTGGCTACATCTGCGCCAGTTCTCATTGCTATCGCCAGTTTATCAAACTCCTGCTGATAGGCTGCTAGTGTCCATTCACCAAAATGGGTTGAAGCGCCTTCGTATTGTTGTGACTGATACTCCTCGCGTGTTGTTACATAACCTGCATAGGCATTGGCCAAACCCGCGATTATTACATAATTGACACCTATTGAATGCAATTGTGTTGCTACCGTTTCACGTAGGCGGCGACCTGCCATGGTAGTGAACTCTCCTGGTACTGCAATTATTGCTAGGTTACCAATACGTACGATCTGGACAGGCAGCACTTCTGGTGTCCAGGGGTAGGGCGTCATTCTACCAGTCGGCAGTAGAATTGGTTTAACCCCATGGCAAGCTTGATCTTGCGTTAAGATTAGACCTTGATATTTCATCCCTTCGCTAATCCAGGGAAAATTACTGGGCCCATCTTCAGCGCCAGCAGCAAATGAGCTACCGATCGCAGCTACACAAGTTTTATGTATTGTGTCGCCAGTGAATTTTGTATCTATTGTAACTTGAGAAAAATCTACATAGGTATGACGATAATCAACACTGCCATGTAGATATTCGCTGGCATTGTTATAGAGCAGCCGAGCCGCATCATACTGTTTTGTTGCAGATATTTTGGTACTCTCAAATTCATTATAAATACTACAACCGCCACCACCATAACTATTGGGACAGGGTGAGACATCTCCTTCATTGCTTTGCGCAAAGGCAGCAACAAAGGTTTGCAAGGCGTTATAGTCGCTGCCTTTCCATTTTTCGAAAAGATATCCTGCATAGCCTTTATTATCACTGCTAATCAGTCTGTTCTGATTGCTCATAGAGGTTGGATGTACAGCAAACCAGTTGATCATACCGATCTCTTTACCATCCAACTTCTGTAGATTGAGCAATGTTATCTGCTTGTCAGTATCATATAGATAATTGACTCGTTCTGAGCTGGGATTGAGGTTATAAGCTGCTGGCGAGCGATTGACACTGGCATTTAATAGTTCGCCACTAGCAATCTTGATTGTGCCTGGCGCAAGGTTGTTATGTGCTTTTACGATAGATTGGTAAATACCATTGACGATCAGATCGAAATTCTGTTGAGAAAAACCCAGAATGGTGATGTTATAAAGCGCGTAGTGTGAGAATCCGCCCGGACCACTATGAGTATGTGTAGCACTTAAAAGTAGATTCTCATCGGTATATAGATCGCCATAGAGCGCGCGTAGTTTCCCCACTACTTTCTGCTTAACTGCCTGGGTAATAAAACATAGATCGGCGCTGACAAAGACTACACGATTGTTATTACGTGGATCGGCAATAACAAAAGCACGTGCACGCAAGCGTGTATGAATTCCCATAGTCTTCTGATCCAGCATGGCATAACCCATCATACCAGTTTCAGCAGCCGGACCAGTAATGTCATAGATGCCACTGCCGATAAGAAAGAGATTATCATTTGCAGAAGCA
>JBFLVQ010000238.1:0-12655 GCA_040758525.1 Acidobacteriota bacterium | reverse complement strand
TACATTTAAGCGCTCTGATACCGCTAATAACAGATTACTCATTCCTGCCTTACGTACCTTGTTAAATTTTCTCTGTAGATAGTCAGGATGCCAAAACCCGACAATCTCAACATGGAAAACACGCCCATCAGGATGACGCAAGGCAAAGTCAGGCACAAATACGGTACCTTTTAGATCAACAATCTCTACCTCACGCTCCAATTGCCAGGGTGTGGCAAGTTTCTCCCAACGTTCTACAAAAGAGCTTTCTAGCAGACTATCATAAGCGGGTGGTCTGGGATAATGTGAGCGTAGGGGCGAATTACTAGTAAGAATATAACCAGCCTGTCTACCTTTCAATTCCAATTGCGCCTCTAGCTCCCACTTAGTTACATTTAATAGCGCAGGGAGAAAGGCTGCCATACTAACACCATATTTTCTAGTTTGACGAAACAGGCTGGCAGGACCATCTACATGTATTCGGTAACCGTCTTCTAGATTACCTTCTACAGCATACATTAAGCCATAAAGTTTAATACGATGAAATAGTCGTCGGTATTCTCCTGGCACATTACGATGTGCAGTAATCACCATCCAATTGGCATAGTAGAGCAGGCCTTGTGCCTGTGCTAGATTATAGCGATCAAGCAGCTTTTCCGGGGTCATCTCAGGCACGGCAGTGAGAATATGGTTTTCTGGAAGATCCGCATATAGAGCATCACGCAGCACTTCGGTTGCTAAATCATAACGCAGGGCAAGTTCAGCAAGAATCTTATCGGCTTGCTGTTGTCTATGCCCTTGCTCAGCAGCAAGGAGAAAAGCCTCCCGCCGCAAAGATTCAGGATCTATAGGTATAGCTGTACTGAAAGTAGCATCAGCAATTGCTAGATGAGCCAGTCCACGTATAACAAAGTAGTCTGGAGAATCACCTTCTAGAGAGCGTAGCGCTTCCTGCAACTCACCACGTGTCTTACTACGATGTGCATCTATGGTAGTGAGTACTTTTTCTGACCATTGCTCGCGCGCTCCCTTAATATAGAGTGGGAATGCCAGCCCAGCGCGCACTGTATAGCGCAACAGATCTGCTGGCAGCATTAGCCATCCTCCTTTTCTTGCATAGGGAAGAGAGGAAGTTGTGGGTCCTCAAGGGGGAAATGCTGTCTGCGGCGATGTGATACCTGTTCCTCACGTGTGCGTTTAGCGATCACTTCATAGAGTACCGCACGCTTACCTTCAGCACGACGCAGTATACGTCCTAGACGCTGGACAAACTCTCTATTAACTGAGCTACCAGAAAGGATAACACCTACAGAAGCGTCTGGCACATCTACCCCTTCATTCAATACCCTACTAGTAACAATGGCACGATAGCGGCCATCTTTAAACATATCCATTATCTGCTGCCGTTCTTTGATCTTGGTCTGATGCGTGATACAAGGAATCAGAAAACGTTTTGAGACCTCATAAGCAGAAGCATTATCATCAGTAAAGATCACCATCTTTTCACCAGCATGCTCAGCTAAGACAATCTCTAAGGCACGTAATTTAGCAGGTGCTGCTTGTGCTAATTGGCGAGCTTCACGATGCGCGCGCATAGCGCGTCGTCCTGCGGGAGTGCGCGCAGAAAGCATTACAAAGCGATTCCAGCCCGTGAGATCGGAAAGATAGATACTATTTTCACGTAAAAACTCATCGCGTACGGCCAGCGCTTTCTCATAGGCTTCGCGTTCAGCCGTCGATAACTCTACATAGATACGATTAATACGGAATGGTGCAAGCACATCACCAGCCAACTCATTGGCTTCACGCCGATAGACTAATGGACCGATCAATTCTGTAAGATTTTCATGACGATTATCAGCGCGCTCAGGTGTAGCAGTTAGTCCTAACCGATAAGGCGCTAAGGCAAATTCTGCAATCGTACGATAGAAATCTGAAGGCAAATGGTGCACTTCATCCATTATTAATGTGCCAAAGCGATTACCTATACGATCCATATGTAACGCTGCAGAATCATAGGTAGCTACACTCAAGCTGCGCACTTCATAATATCCACCGCCAATTAATCCTGTCTCTATATCGGGAAAGGCGGCACGTAGCAGCGCATACCATTGATACATAAGATCGAGTGTAGGTACTACTACCAGGCCGCTACGTGCTGCCCAGGCAAGCGCAAGTACTCCTACCAGGCTCTTGCCTGCCCCGGTTGGTAACACTACCAGACCGCGCCCCTGTGCAGCCGACCAACTCTCTAGCGCCTCCTGCTGATGTCGATAGATATCTAGTGTTAAAGCCGGTTTAAGATTGATACGATCGTAGCGCGGCGCCTTATTAGTCGATAGTATTCCACGCAGTCGCTTAATGATTTCGCTATAATGATGTGAAGAAGCGCGGTAGGCATTAATACGAGCATCATAGCGAAAAAAACTGGCGACATCGTCGGGTAGTTTCGCAAAGCCTTCTAGTACCAGGGTGCCTCGATCAAAGCGTAGTAGCGTATCCATGCCGAGACACATGCTGCCACTAGCAGGAGAAACTGTAAAGGCTGTTAAGAAAGTGGACTTGCGTCTTGATTGCAGAAAACGCATTTGGTATTCTCGCTAGCGTTAAGTTTTCTATTACGCAGAAGGTAGATTCATGACCAAGGTAAAGACCCGTAGCGTGAAATCAAACCAGGCGTTTATTTCTGCCGAGCCGATTGTCAAGTTAGAGAAGACCTTTACCAATCCTTTTCATAATGCGATTGCTACTGCACGAACCTGTTACTCAAGTAAGGGGATAATATCTGACGATCAGATCACACCACAAAACTATCCACTAGCACAGAGTATCTACCAGGCTGGTCATCATACTGTGCTTGGGCATGCACATTTCCAATTCTCACTAGCAAATATTTCCAGACAATTTATCTGGTCTTTTCTGCATAACCATCCACATTATAATTCCGAGCAGGTCTCACAACGTTATGTTGGAGTAAAGGCCAATACAATGGCAATACCGCCTCTACAGGGCGAGGCGCTAACTATTTATCGCAATACCGTCGAGTTTCAAATGGCTGCTTATAACAGGCTCACAGAAGTATTATTGCCTGTTGTTGAGAGCGAATATTTAAAAATTTTTCCACATCACAATACTCTCGATAAGAAGATCAAAGCCAAGCTACAGAAACGCGCCTTAGAGGTTGCTCGTTACGTTCTTCCGGTCGCTACCTTTGCCTACATGTATCATACTATTAGCGGTATAACACTACTGCGCTACTATCGTCTATGCCAGCAGTATGACACGCCGCTTGAGCAACGTATTGTGGTAGGTCGTATGGTGGAAGAGTTGCTGCACTATGATCCTCTTTACGAAACAATTCTCGAACCACCATTGGATTTAATGGAGACACCGGAAGCACGCTTCTTTACTACACGACCAGAATGGAGTGATGCTAAACATCGATCTAATTTCCTTAAGGAGTTTGATGAGAGCCTAGGCAGTTATACTTCCAAGCTTATCGATTACAAGATCAACAATGAGAGATCGCTGGCTGATGCGGTACGCGAAGTATTAGGTGTGCCACGTACTGCTCTTGATGATACTGAGGCAATTGAGCTGGCGCTCAATCCTGCAGGTAATCAACTGCTGGGCGAATCACTCAACCTTACCATGATGTCAAAGCTTGGTCGTACGCTACATCATCCCTCTTATACTTTCCGTAAACGGCTCTCACACACTGCTGATAGTCAAGATCAACGACATCGTACTACGCCAGCATCAAGACCAATATTACTGGCGCATCTAGTAGATGAGCCAGACTACATCACACCTGCATTGGTATCTATTGATGAAGGCGTACAACGTATATTTGATCAGACAATGGCAGAGAGTTGGCAAGCCATTAGTAAGTTACGACAGTTAGGTGTAGAGGATGAGTTTGTCGCCTACCTTCTCCCTAATGCCGCGACAGTGCGCTTTAGCGAGTCGGCAGATCTATTAGGATTACATCATAAACATAGAATGCGACTCTGTTATCTGGCTCAGGAGGAGATATGGCGTGCTTCGGTTGAGGAGGCACAACAGATACGAGCAATCAATCCGCGTCTAGGCAAATACCTGTTACCTCCTTGTACACAACGGCATCTGGCTGCTAAGCGTCCCACCTGCCCGGAAGGTGACCGCTTCTGTGGTGTGAAGGTTTGGCAGCTCGATATTGATCATTACCAACGGGCAATCTGATCGCGTTAAGCAGCGTTTTTGTGGTATAACGCCAGTAGGCCTATTCTGGCTGGCATAATATAATCAACTAATTTGAAGAGGAAAGATGGCAGAAGATTTTGTCGAAGTAAACGTGCAACCCCTTGGGAACGACAGTGGGTTCGGTATCGATCTACGGGTGCAGGATTCTACTTTGGATCCAAATCCGTTTGACATCAATCTTAAATTTGAACTTGAGGATGGTTACATTCCTGGGCTCAATGATGATGTGAGTAGCGAACCGGAGCAGATCATTGAACTTGCCAAAGGGTTATTACTTTGCGGATCGGATGAGAAACCAGATCTTAGTGAAATTCCTAGCGAAGATTGCCCACCAGGGCGGCGAGGCGTCTACTATAACCTAGATATTGAAATGGAAGTGGGTACAGGCGATAATGCTGGTCAAATAGAGAGTCAACAATGGCAGGTGAGTATTCTACAATCACCAATCGAGACACCCATCCCCAGTAATCGACTGCTTGAAATGATCCAAGAGTTTTTTATGAATCATCTTTAGTGTGAGGTAAGATCCTCGCGATAAAGCTGGCAATAAGCCCAATAGTTGTTCATCACCTTGTAGACATAATCTTTTGTCTCTTGATAGGCAATCTCACTGACAAAGCGTTCACATTCATTGCTACGAGCACGTTCCAGCCAGCGTCTTACTGCGATCTCACCACCATTGTAACTGGCTGCAACAGCATAAGGATTATCCTTGAACTCGCTAAATAGATCCGCCATATATTGCCCAGCAAACTCTATTGCAATAGCGGGCTGGTATAGATCGTTCTGATCAAATTCAGTCAGCTTTAGTTCTTTACTAATACGATCGGCTGTAGATGAGATAAACTGGAACATCCCACGTGCGGCTGAGCCGCTTTTGGCAATAGTATTGAAACGACTCTCTTGACGGGCAATGCCAAGCAGAAAACGTGCATCAAGATTGCGCTTGCGTGCTTCTTTAGTCAGCTCATCAGGGTAGGGCGCGGGATAGAGCAGTTGTGCAATATCGCGAGGGAGCAGAGGCAAATAAAAATCCCTTGGTATGCTTGAGAATCGGCTCTCTCCATAATGTATTGCTGGATGAGCATGGCTACCACGATTTAGGTAGACAGCCAGCGAATATTGCCAATTACTGTTGGTTGAACTACTAGCGCGTCGGCGTTGAGAGATATTAACAAATGGTTGTGTACTCTCTTGTGCAGCAAACTGTTCTGCCTCCTCTCCTTCCAGTTTGATGCTGCTAATTGTGCCAACACGCAGTTCTGGGGCACCTTCATCGTAGAGTCCCAAAAAGATCAGTTCATCAGCAAGTGCCTGATGAGAACGTGTTGGCGTCTTACTGCCAGCGCTAAGCAATTCTCGCCCTGCTGGTGACAAAGAGAGGTTAAAGAATTGGTTATAGGCAGGCAGGTTGTTATAACATTGGCGTAGTATCTCGATCAATTCTGCTTCTGCCTTAGTATCGATAGTAAGCCTTAGCGCTTGGTTGGCGGCGTCTTTAGCAGCCTGATAGTTGCCAGCCGCCAGTTCTCGTCGTGCGTTCTCCTGATAGAGCTTAAAGCGAGTGTTAATTGCCGATTGTGCCTGTGCTTCACGAGTAAGTGCTTTAAGCCGTTGGGTGGCACGATTGCCATAGAAGCTATTGCGATCTACTGGAAATGCTAGATAAGCTACGATTGCTTCTGCATTACGGCCCAATTTTTCTAGGCAATAGGTACGAAAAAATTCTGCTTCTGCAGGGTTAGTAGCGCCGGGAGCGCTACGAGAGAGATTATAAGTGCGCAAACGTGTGAATGCTTCTAGTGCTAAAGTGTAGTTGCCTTTGATCAGATAGATTTTCCCTTGATCAAAGAGTGCTGTTGTGCCTGTGACATCATTACTAAAGCGATTAATAGTACGTTGGCACCATTCCAGCGCAGCATCGAACTGACCTGCCGAACGTAGTGAATCGATGGCATTTAAGTGCGCACCTTTCACCCATTCACCATTAGGATATTTTTCAATTACCTGTTGGTAACGTTGAACTGCCTCTTGGTAACGACCTAGGTTCTGATATGAATGGCCTGTATGGTAAAAGCCTAGCTCACCCAACGATGTGTTGGGTGACTCTTGATAGACACGGTCATACCATTTAATGGCATTAGTGTAGTCATATTCTATGTAGTAGCTACGCCCAATGGCATAGAGCGCTTCAGAGCGCGCACGGGAAGCAGGAAAACGATCGATCAGTTGTAGATAGGTATCACGTGTCGCGGCACTATCGCGATTGTGCGCATAGACACGTGCACGTGTAAGCAATTCTGTTTCAGAAAGTGCACGGCGTGCACGACTATCGAGTAGATCAAGTTTTTGTGCGGCAAGCAGTGCATAATCATCACGTGAACCCTGTAGAAGCTGGTCAAAGATACTACGCGCTGCCTGCTCTTGGTTCAGCTTTAGTTGAATAAGGCCGATCTGTGCAAGCGCTTCACGTCCGGTTGCGTTTGTACGATTGGCGCGAGTACGTAGAAACTGTAGTGCCGCCGCACTGTCGCCACTTTCAAGTTGATTATCTGCTAATCTACGTTTTGCGCTCTCTGTTAATAGACTGTCAGGATAGTTGGTTAATAGACGCTTGAGCTGTTCGCGCTCAAGGGAGAGATTCTTCTGTCGGCGTGCAATCTGGGCAAGATGCCAGTGTGCGTACTCGCTCAGAATACTACCTTGATTTATCACTGCGGTGAAACTGCGTATTGCTGCTGTCAGGTCACCACGTTTTTCTGCAGTTCGCCCCAATAAATACTCATAGTTATTGATACGAAAGGCATCTGCATCTGCGCTGCGCAGGGCATTCAACTCACGTTCAACAGCCGAGTAGTCACGCCGCTCAAGTGCGGATAATACTGCACTATGACGAGCTGGGAGCGCATCGCTAGGAACCGAAACAGGTCTGGTTAGACTAACGAATATAGGTAAGTTTAACCAAGAGAAGATAAGCAGACTAGCTAAGAGAGAATTTAGATTGCACATACTGCAAGCAATTATAGATTGCCGTCTCGGTAAGAGGCAAACAGTTCGTTGATTGGATTGGAAAACATTTTCTCCTAGATAAGCTTTGGTGAGTGGCTTATTTTGTAATAAGATCACAAATCAGCCTATATCACTACTGCGCCGGTCTATTATCAGTGAGAGGGAGAATCTTATGAGATTTTATACCTGCTTGCTCAGTGCCATGCTGGTTTTGACCTCTGCCGCTATGACTTTTGCCCAACGCTCATCTTCAAATACACGTATAGATCCCAATCGAGGACGTGTCGATATGTCAGAAAGAGAGCAGGGGCTGCGCAATCTAGAATTAGAAAGGGAGAGGATAAAACGACAGAAGCAGATTGATCCATCAATGGCCCTACAGTTAGAGGTTAATCGTGAGATACAGGAGTTGAAACAAGCCAGCGATGCATTACGAGTTGCGCTTGTTGATACCGAAAAAGATCGGCTTAAAGATATTGCCAAGCTGGCTGAGAAGATTGCCAAGACTTCGAAAAAATTGCGTCAAACGCTTAATGATGGCGAGAGTGTCTCCAAGGTCGAGCCTGCCGATCCACCCTCCTTGAGTGATCAATTTACCCAATTGCGCCAGATGGCAGAAGGTATAAACAAGATTCTTAATGAGTTGAATAGAGGTGGCGAGCAGTTGGCAATGACTGTAGATGCCGCGCGTATAGATGAGACTCGCAAGCAACTGGAGACGCTTGAGGGCCAAGCACTAGGCATACGTGTAGTAGCGCGTAGCAAAAAGTGATCTAATAAAATTATTTGTCAAACTAAGTTTGACAGCGAAAACCACCATACCTATTATCAAGAAATACCGGAGGAATTATTCTCATGTATCAGCGTCAGTGGCAATTCAGCAGTGGTCTATTAAATCGTACTTCAGCAGTGATTGTCAGTCTTGTTGCGATCAGTTCGTTGGCGGTAATTGTAGCCTTCGCACAGGTTCGGGTAAACTCTAGCGCAGCAATTGCTTCTGAGGAATTGTCCAAGCATATTAAATATCTTGCTTCTGATCAGTTGCAAGGCCGGCGCTCTGGTACCCCAGGCTGTCAGCAGGCTGGCGAATATATCGCTACTCAATTCAAACAATACAACCTAAAACCGATTAAAGTAGACAATTATCTTCAGCCCTTTGAATTTATTGCGGGGATAAAATTTGGCGATCACAACAGCCTACAATTAGAGAGCAATGGGCGTGTCGCCGAATTCCGTATTGGGGAAGATTATGCCCCACTAAATTTCTCCAGCAATGGAATGGTAAGTGGCGAGGTTGTGCTGGCTGGTTATGGTATTTCTGCGCCACAGATCAATTATGATGACTATGCTCAGCTAGATGTCCGAGACAAAGTTGTCGCAGTGCTGCCATTCAGTCCGGAAGGCAACAATGTTAATGGCCGCTTTGGTCAATATCTGGCATTGCGACGCAAGGTTTTGACAGCGCGAGAGCGGGGCGCACGGGCAATCCTTTTTATCTCTGAGGCTGATAACTTGAAAGAAGCGCCTGGCCGTGGTGATGATAACTATGCTGATGCAGGTCTAGTGGCGATCAGGATCAGCAAACGTACTGCCAATACTATATTTCAAGGTGCTGGTAAGACGGTTGAAGCGTTACTACAGAGTGGTAGCACAGGCACACCTACTGGTTTTGCCTTGGCCAAGACAGTAATTTCTCTACGTGCTGATCTAACGCGTGAAGCTAAAACAACAGAGAATGTGCTTGGTTGGCTGGAAGGCAATGATGAGCGATTAAAGAGCGAGTTTGTTGTCATAGGTGCGCATTATGACCATTTGGGATTGGGTGGGAGTGATTCACTAGCAGTAGGACGTGAAGGTATACATCATGGCGCAGATGATAATGCCTCTGGTGTAGCTGGACTGTTAGAGCTAGCGCGCGTCTTTTCTCTTAATCGTAATTTCTTACGTCGTAGTATCGTTTTTGCTGCCTTCTCTGGAGAGGAAGAGGGGCTGCTGGGATCTAACTATTATGTTAAACAGCCGCCTTTTCCCATTGAGCGTACTGTTGCCATGCTCAATATGGATATGATCGGTCGTATGAAAAATGACACATTGGTGATCAGTGGTGTAGGTACTTCAACGCAATGGAAACCAATGATAGAAGAGTTAAACCGTGCGCGTGGATTCACGCTGCGATTGCAAGACGATGGTTTTGGTCCCAGCGATCATGCCTCTTTCTATGGTAAGGATGTACCAGTACTACACTTTTTTACCGGTGTGCATGACGATTATCACAAACCTTCAGACACTTATGATCTCATTAATGTTATCAGTCAACAGGCGATTGTCAGTCTGATTCAAGATATTGCTACTCGTGTTATCTCGCAAGATGCCCGCCTAGAATTTGTTCGCGCTCAAGGAGGCGGTGAGCGACGTGCAATGAATAGCGGTTTTCGTGTTTATGTAGGCTCTGTACCAGATTATGCAGAATCGCCTGATGGGGTAAAACTTTCTGGGGTACGGCCAGATAGTCCCGCCCAGAAGGCAGGTCTTAAGGCTGGCGATGTGATTGTACAACTGGCTGGTAAGAATATACGCAATGTTTATGACTATACCTATGTGTTACAAGAGATGAAGCCTGATCAGACTGTAGAAGTGGTAGTTTTACGCGATGGTCAAAGAGTCACTATGAAGCTTACACCTACTGCTAGACAGTAATAGGGATTAACCATTGTGCGCCATTAAGCGCTCCAGTTCGATAAAAAAGGATGTCCCTTGGCCAGGTTTGCTCTTGACTAATATACGACCATGGTGATCGGCCACGATCGATTGTACAATCGAGAGGCCTAGTCCGGTTCCCTTGGGCTTCTTGGTGTAATAAGGTGTAAATAGACGTGCCTGAGACTCCTCAGATAGACCAATGCCGCTGTCAGTGACTTCTATCAGAGCCTTACCATCTACTGTATCGGCTTTGATAGATAGCTTGCCACCGGCGGGCATTGCATCAATGGCATTGGCTACCAGGTTTTTAAATGCGCGGGCAAGTTGCTCTGAATCAGCAGAAATAAAGATTGTCTGCTGATTCAGTTCCAGTTGTAACTCTATTTGAGTCTCGGCAAACTCTGCCGTGTAGAGTGATACTACCTGTTTGATCACTTTGATTAGATCGATTTCAGCAAGACGCAATTGTGGAGTGCGGGCAAAAGTAGAGAACTCATCGATAATATTCTTAAGGTTCTTCAGTTCATCAAGCATAGTAGAAGTACTCTCTTCGAATATCTCATCGAATTCGCTAAGCTTTTTCGTATGTGCTTTGCGCAAGGTCTCTATGGAAACTTGTATAGGGAAGAGAGGGTTCTTTAGATCATGAGCAAGTCGGCGTGCCATTTCACGCCAGGCTGCTACACGTTCGGCCTGTAGTAGGCGTTCCTGACTCTCACGTAATGCTACTGTCATCTGGTTAAAGGCTTCACTAAGCAATCCTACCTCATCACGATACTCTACCTTGATCTCACGAGTAAGATCACCCCTGGAGATCGCCTGAGCATCGCGTACTAGGCTGCTGATTGGCCGTGTGATACGGTAAGCAAAAAAGATACTTAACAACACTGCAATTACTAACCCGATCACAGTGGAAGTATAAGTGACAAATTGAAGCTGGGATTGTAACTCGGCGGCACGGCGTGTAGGTAGGCCTACTAACAATACCCCCAATAGCTGATTGGTAGGTGATTTGAACTGTTCGTAACCAACTGTGAAGTACTCATTGCCTAATTTCAGTGTACGTACACGACGATTCTGTTCGGAATGGTGTGAGATCCAACTTTGCCAATCCTCTGCTGTCTCTAGTTTCAACTCCTCTGTTAATTTGAAGAACCCTGCATCTGCATTGGAGAACTGTTTATTATGGGATAGATCATAGAAGATATATTTTACTCCCAGACCAAGAATATCGGTGATTCTTTTGAAGAGTACCGAATCAACACGATAACCGCCAATTAAAAAGAACTTCGCTTTCTCACGGCTGTTTGATTTCAGTGCTACTACAGTCTCAATGCCAAGAGTACGCTGTTCTGCCACATACTCCTCTTTAAGGAAGAGGTCGGCATTTATATCGATATACTTTTTCGCTTCTAAATCCTGCTCTCCTTGTGCACTAGGTTTATGTAAAGAGAAGAGTATACGTCCATCTTTGTCATGCACGCTAAGCAGATCGAACTGATGTTTTTGTGCTAGTAGATTTAGTACCTGCGATATCTCAAGGTTTTCCCCATTAGCAGATGCGTTCTGCCAGTTAGCTAAGATCTGCTGCATCTCCTCACTCTCGGCCACGCTATTGAGTTGTTGTTTGGTGCGTCTAGTGGTTCGCTCATAATCTTGGTTGAGACTTTTCAGTAGCGCAAAGATCTCACCTTCCTGCTGCTCTCGTAAGGCGTCTGTGGCAGTGCTACTGATATAAAGACTTACTCCAATCAGTGGGATTGCGGTAACCAGTGTGAAGGCAATGAGTAATTTGGTATTGAGACTAAGTATGGGGGCAATGGTCGTCATAGCAGTTTCCACCCTTGGCTAATCTACCAGAATCATGTCGCAGTGCTCAAAGCATAACATGTAGCGTTTGGTTGGTGGTAAAGCGGCGCAATTTAGATGCTGAGTGTCAAAAAAACAGAAATCCTCGCAATTGTCCAGACCTACTTGCGGTAGGCACGGGACAACTGCGAGGATTCGTCGGTTAGACGCATCGTTGCGCTTATAGCGCGATGTTTTGTAAAGCGGTCTTAAGACGGCGTGTGCTGAGCTTTGATAACATTCCTGGTTCATAGTTACGCACAACTCGCCACAGTGCGATCACTAGTAATAAGGGGATTGAGCCAGGCGCCAGCACTAAAATCAGCACTCCTAGACGTCGCCAGGTGATATAAGGCACGAACTTCTTAAATGGAGTAATGGCAACATTCAAACCATTCTTCAAGCGATCCGTGTCAATATTCTCAAGTGTTAAAGTAAAGCCGCGGTAGAGTAATAACAGGCCCAGTGCACCCTGTACAACAATGAAAATTAGTATAAAGAAGAGTTGAATGGTTGCCATTGCTCCTTACCTCTGTCTAAGCGCTCAAGCGGCACGTTGATCTTTGGCCGTAGGTAGATTCACTTCCATACGCCGCTCGTTCTGCTCCTCAAAATCTATCTTTAGCTTCCGGTGTTTGCCACATTCATAACACGTCATGTAATGTGTGCCATCGGGCCGACGTCTGGGTGGCCCCCAATAATGTGTGTGAAACAGATCAAAAAACATCACTGCTCCCTCCTCGTACTTCTCACCTGTAACTCATTAGATTGCTGAAACTATTTATGCCTTACTGTTCTATCTGCTATTTAACTACAACTAGTCTATAAGCAATACCCGTGCCAAGCTTTAGTAGCTGCCTTTCTCGTCTCTTTAACC
>JBFLVQ010000237.1:0-12656 GCA_040758525.1 Acidobacteriota bacterium | reverse complement strand
GATTAATATGCCTTATTTGGCTGATGGAGTACGATGATTTTATGTCCATTTGTTCGATAAATCAAGCGCGATTCATCCCCGACTTGCTTCGCTAAAGTCGGGGCTTTCTCGCGCAAGAATGGTAAAATAGAATCAAATGTCTGAAGCGCTTATCAACGAATATAAGCTTTACTGCGCCAACCCTATTTGTGAGGAGCTGTTGACAGCCGAGATAACCCGCTGTACACGCTGTCAGGAACCACAACTATTCTGTCGTTCCTGTGGCTCAACAGCCCGTCTGTTAGCTCGTTATTGTCGCCTCTGCACTGCACCATTACAGACCGACTGGGCAATTGCACATACAGGATTACAATTCCACCCACGCGCTTATGCGCCTGTACCTACTAATCGATTGTCATTGAGTTGGCAATTCAACTGTGATAGCGAGATGACCGCAGCACCGCTAGCAGCACGTGGCATTGTTGTGCTGACACAGTGTAACGGTCGAATTATCTTGATTGACGAGACAGATGCACGTATACGCACACAGTTACAGGTTACCCCGCCTATTAGCTTTACGCCTGTGCTAATCGATAATCTGTTGGTTGTAGCAGCAGGCGATAGTATGGTTGCCGTCGATCTAATCGCTGCCCTTTACGGTGGTATGGCAAAGAGAGAGCTGATCGCTTGGCAACTGCCGTTAGCAACACCAGCGCTGGTTACTAGACCGTTGCTTGCCAACGCTGGAACTGTGATTGCGACCGTTAAGCAGTCAACTCAATCTCAGGTCTTAATCATAGACAGTGAAAGCGGCCAAATACGGGCCACAGTAGCACTGGAAGGTCGCTCAGGTAAGACCACCGCGCCTTATCTGAAAGAAAAAGATCTTTTCATTGCCAATAGAGATGGTACGATTATGCTCATCGATGTGGCGCGTGCCCAAGTGCGCGCCAAGGTGCACTCCGGACGTGAGATCGACACTGATGTGCTTCCCTGCGGACGCGCTAATAGCGTCTACTTTGTGCTGGCTGATGGTCAGCTCTGTAGCGCATCGCTTGCCGAACTACAACTCCAGTCGTTTGGTGACACGGGCGGTTTGATCATAAATGCACTTGCGGCGACGGAGAAACACGTTGCAGTGGCACATGGTTCTGGGCTTGCACTCTATGATCCATTTGGGGCACTATTGTGGGAGACTGCGCTCGACGCTAACTCGATCGTCACGGTGCCACTAATCGAGAATGATCATGCCTGGGTAATCGATGATTCTGGAATGATGTTTTTCTTTAGCCTGTTGGTTTCTGTACCCAGGTTGCGTCAGCGAATTTTTGAGCATGCCGTTGCCTTGCCTGCAATCTTAACGGATGACCAATTGATCTTCAGCAGTACTGCGGGCCAGGTGAAGGCTTATCGATGGAGGTAGCATTGTCGCGATTCTCTATACGGCTCACAATTCTTATTGCTACGTTGCTGTTATTGGTGGGACAAAGTGTCTTAACAGAGGGAAACGTCTACGCTGCAACTAATCGCAATCATATTATCCTGCTGGATGCTTCCGGCAGTATGAAAGCGCAGTATACAGCAGGTTTGCGTGATTGGCTGATTGCACCATTACTTGAGAGTGGTGTTTTTCAGGCGGGCGACCGTGTGATTCTACGTACCTTCGACAAACGTGGTAATAATCAATTTGTCAAAGATGATCCGCAACGCCGTTATCAAGGTCTATATGATCGCAATGCCGTGCTTGCAGCAGTACCAACAGCAGCCGAGAGCACAGGTCGTAATACTGCTATTCCTGAAGCCCTAGAATTGGCACTGGCAGACTTACAGACCTATAACCTAACTGGAGATACCTTAATTTGGCTAGTCACTGATAATGTACAAGACGAGAGCGGTTCTGGTAACGATCCTATTAGTCCATTCTATCAGCGTATCTATAATGATCCCAATTTCCGTTTTATCTATTTCTTTCCATTAGTACGCGAAGGTGAAACAACGGCATTAGTGATGTATATGCTCGACTATTGTAAGACTGAGTCGCTAATACCTATGCCAAGTCTAATAGCACAGGTAGGCAAAACCATTGGACACCGACCTGTGCTCTTTCGCCCCATACGGCTCTCTGCGCTTGATCTAGATCGTGGCAGCATCCTCTACGAGAAGGATGATGGTACGATTCAAGCTGCTGAATTAGAGGATGGTCGTATTGTTGTACCGCTTAGCGCTGGTAGCACATTATCTGGTAAATTGAAATTCAAACTACGCTCAAAGTTTCGCGAATGGCGGATTGTTCAGGCAAATGTCTCAAATGCGCAGGTTGTTATAGAGCCTTCCCAGTCCCTTGATATTAGCGAAGGCGATAGTCTGCAATGGCGATTAGATCCACGCACTCTAGATATAGGCCCACAAGAGACGAGCAAACGTGTCTATGTAATAGATCTTGCCAGTGGCCGTACCCTCGCCGCGGCATTACCTTCATTTTGGCAATCCTTTTTTGCCGAGCCTGAGGTAAGAGTATCTGGCACAGTGAAGTTTGAGATCTTAGATCCCCAACTAAGGTTACTCTTCTTTGATGATACAGAATTGGCCGATCGTATCAGACGTGTAAAAGGGTTGGAAGAGATTGAACAGTTCTTGCTGCCACGTACAATACCCACCGCAGCACGTAATCTTAGCCTGGAGATTCCTATCCTGATCAAGATTGCCCAGCCTCCCAGGTCACTCTGGTTATTGATTGTACCGGCTGGTCTGTTATTGCTTGCTATGGTTGGTGGGCTTGCAATGCTACGCGGGCAGACGCCTTTCCGATTACTGGGGCCAAATGGCGAGGCATTGTTGAAATTACGGCCACTCGCCAGTGTGCCGCTGACTATTGCTGATGAGCAAGTAGGAGTGCTAGTACGCCGATTTGGTACTTTCACAGTACAAACTTTTTCGCCTTGGGTGCTAGAAAATGGCAGTCAGAAGCAGCGACTTATCGATCACTCTGGTGCCTTTGTTATTACCAATAGTGATACTAACAAGTCCTGGTCTTTCTCGATTGAGGCGCTCGCAGATAAGGAGCAGTCAGTGCCTGCGAGTAATAATGATATGTTTATTTCATAACCTTAATTGTGGAGGCAAAACAGAGTTTATGCTCAGGCAGAGATCTTTTACCCTGCTGATGTTGGCACTAATGCTGGCTGGTGTGCAATTGCCAGCATTGGCGCAGACGGAAAAATATGATGTACGGCAAGTGAAGTTCTACCTATTTGATAAGAATGGTACCCCCTGGAATGATACTAGTGCTTTTATTGGCATACGATTAGATGCTGGCAAGCGAGAATCTCTTGAAGATCAGGAGATATCGGCTGGCACGATCACCTATGCAGTAGGAGAGGACTATAAGCGCTATACACTTAAGCAAGATGTAACCGGCGCCTGTGTTGCAGAAGTGCCTTTTGTCGTCTATAAGAATAGCGATCAGGCAATCAACTACGAAGCGACTATGCTTAAAAAAGAGGGCGACCGTTATATTAGTGTGCCACTCACCACCCGTTCGCTAGCAGTTACTCGCAATAGTGGTGAACTTAAAGCAACCGCGACAATATTTCGGCCCTTGCTGCTAAAAGATTGGTTGCTCTATGGTGGGATAATGCTGGCAAGCGCGTTATTTGCCTATTTTGCTCTGTTCCGTTGGCTCTTTAGTGTATTGCTCTTTAGTAAGAACTGGCCTGTGAGTCGTGCAGAGTACTTCACTACCTCGCTGAGTCTACTGGTAATCATAGGAGTTTTTGGTCTTTTGCTGGCCCTGGTCTTACCACAAACTCTAATAATGTTGGTCGCCCTTGCCGTATTGGCTGTCTTTTGGGTAGGGCATGCGGTTATGTGGGCATTATCATGATAATTCTATATATTTTAAATAATATTTAAGGACCCTATCGGATAGTAGCGCGTTGAACTTTATCAGGAAGCAATAAAACAGGAGGTTACAATGGTCAAAAAGGTCTCTTTGTTTGCGGCCATACTCGGTATTGCCAGCCTGATAACTATTTGTGGTATCGGTTTTACCCATTCCGCTTTTGCAGAAGATACGCTGGTGAGATTGGCACACCAGGCTGTTTCGGAAGACGCAACCATTGCTGCACAAGCAATTGCGAAATTGCGTGCACACGGGCCAGCCGGTCTACAGGCACTCTTTGATGCTCATGCCGATGAACTAAAACAACAAGGTTTTTTGAATAATACTCTACCAGATAAACAGCTTACTCTATTGACGCCTACGATTGCCGCTAAGCAACTTGATAATCCTTATTGGCAGCGTTTAAGTGCGGCGATCGATGCTGTAGGTCAGCAACGCCACTGCTATGCCTCTCGCCTATATTGGTATACAGATTTAGAACAGGCTCAAGCGGCTGCCCGCACTAGTGGCAAACCGATCCTATCGTTACGCCTGTTAGGTAAGCTTGATGAGGATCTCACCTGTGCTAATAGTCGTTTCTTCCGTATTGCGCTATATGCCAATCCAGAGGTCGCTCAAATGCTACGCGAGCGTTTTATACTGCACTGGAAATCGGTTCGTCCGGTACCAAAAATAACGATCGATTTTGGTGATGGCCGCAAGATTGAACGTACTATCACTGGCAATAGTATTCACTACATTCTTGACGCCAATGGCCAGCCAATAGATGCATTACCAGGACTATATGGGCCCCAGACCTTCCTACAAGGACTAGCGCGTGCCGAGAAAGCAGCTAAAGAGTATGCGCAACGTACTGGCGATGCACAGGCGCAATTTTTACAAAAATATCACCAGGGTCGTATTAGCGCCATTGAGACCGAATGGGCAAAGGATCTTGCTAAATTGGGTGTGAAAGCTAATGGACAAGATCATACCAAACTGGCTGCCACTACCACTGATGATATCTGGTCACAAATCGCTATGCTGCATAATAATGTGCGCTTACCTGACACAAGCAAAGCCTTGATCTATGCTAGCTTGCCTCCAGATGCTCTGGATGCTTCGCGCCGCGCTGTGACAAAAGCACGTGTTGAGAATCCTATACTGCGCCTGATACGCAATTTCGAACGTTCTATTGCCGAAGATACCGTACGCAATGAATATCTGTTGCATACACAGATTCACGTTTGGTTTGCCAATCCGGCTAGTTATAGCGAATTTACGAAAAATATTAATATTCTTAACGAGGCGGTATATGCAGAACTTTTCTTGACGCCTAGTAGCGATCCTTGGTTAGGGCTTAACTTGCCCGACGGATATACTGCGATCGAGAATAACGGTATTGTTAAGCAGACTGTCATTAGCGATTCGCTGCCTGCCAACAAGTAGACTTACGCGGGAAGTAGTTGCGCTGTCGGCAGGCGTGCTGATCGCTGATAGACCACTCCAATCTGAGGGGAATATTGTGAGCGATCAGATTCTCATACAAGGGAAACGCACTGCCGACAAACTAACACAGGTCAAGGTCACGCCCACGCTGATCATTGGTATAGGCGGCACCGGCGGCGAGGTCTTACTACGTATACGCAAGCGCTTCTTCGAAAAGTATGGCCTGCTGGAAAACTTTCCAATTGTAAACTATCTATGGATCGATACCGACCTGACAGAAAAAGATGTTGGTGCACGGCTCTTTGCTGATCAAGTGAAACTTAGCCAATCCGAGAAAGTGATGGCAACCATTGCCGACACTGCACGTATTACTGGTGACCTCAATCAATATCCTCATATCAAGAGCTGGTTTTATGAGGGTCTTAACAAACTTGGCACAATGACAGAAGGCGCTGGCCAGATACGCGCCTATAGTCGTCTAGGATTCTTCGAGCATTATAATGAGATCCGTCAAGCGATCCAGCGTGCTGGTGAGCGTATACGTAATGTAGAGAATATGAAGCTAATGCTCGATCGCCATGGTATGGAGGTCGAAGGCTCAAACCGCTTTAATGTCTATGTAGTCTGTTCCATTGCTGGTGGTACAGGCAGCGGTATGTTCCTGGATCTTGCCTTTTTAGTCAAAGATATTTTTGCTGGTCAACCAGTCACAAGTGTTGGTTATCTTGTCTCTCCACGCCTCTTTGGTAGTGAAGTACCACGTATCTTTGCCAATAGCTATGCTGCACTCAAGGAATTGGAACATTATAGCTTTGAGAACTATTTCAATGTGGAATGGCCTGATCGAGTAGTACGTAATATTGCTCCTCCTGTTTTTAATTACTGTTATGTGATCGATAGTATGAATGCGGCTGGCAAGACGGTAGATGGCAATTCCAAAACATTGCTCTTTAACATGCTGGCAGACAATATATTCAAAGATTTCTCACAGGGCGAGTTTGCTGGCTACAAACGTGGTGTACGTGTCAATCTAGATCAATTTCTTGTTGATGAGTTTGCCTTCAAGCATCTCAATGAAGATGGGCGTACAATCATTGATCAGAAATTTATCTGTCGTTACTCCTCAGTTGGACTTGCCTCTGTTACGGTACCATTCGATCGTATCAAGCTTGCCTGTGCCTACAAGCTTGCTGCTGATATTGTTGATCAATGGGGAAATCTCTCTGGTGGTAGTTATAATGCCGGCGCCATTACTCAGTATGTGCTTGATAACTTTCTACCCGCAGCGGGTCTTTATGAAGGTACGGCAACACGTCAGGGAACGACCGAGCAACGTCACGATATCTTGCGCCCGCTTATTGATGATGGCTCAGGACAGAGTCGTTCTATCGACACTCTGATCACACGCTGGGCAAGTGAAGTAACTCGACAAGCACAAGATGGTGTAGCACAGCAACGACGACAGAGTCTTAAACAGTTTTTAAGCGCTGCTATCGAAGCCGAATTGGTTAAACTAGAAGCAGAAAATAAGATTCCTGATCCACAACAATGGGGTGATTACGCACGTATTGTCCATTTTAACAAAGAGCAGTTAATTCAGCAGGGACAGCAGAATATTGAACGAGAGATTGCACGCCTGATCAATCAACAACATCAGAGTGTCGGTTATGCCATTGATCTACTTAAACAGGTCTCTTTTGTACTTACTGACAAGGCTTATGACTATCGTGGGCGATTCGCCGCTGATGCTGAAGAGTTGGCACGTCGTACAGAACGTTCTACCAAAGCGCTTAACAGCCTGCTTGCTGAGATCGCAACACATGAACGGCGTAGCAATTGGGATGGACGTAAAGGCATCATCATTCGTTATGATCTAACACGCTTTGAGCGGATCGCACAGGAGCATCTAAAAAATATTCTACACCGACGTGTACGGCTTGCTGCAATGAGCGTGATTGATGAACTAGTAAAATATATAGGTGTAATCGATCGATTGGAAACAGGGCAGGTGCGCACAGAAGGATTGATTGGACGGCTCTATACATTAGGTGGTGATCTACTCTCGCTTAAGAAGAGCCTGCTCGCCAAATTGGAATACTTTGCCGAACAACCTACTCAAGAACTTTCTCTGCTACTCTACAATGGTGAAGATATTGAGCAGAAGTACTATCCTAAATATCTTGGCACAGCCGCAACAGCAACCAAAAAGATTGCCGATCTAGGCGATCAGATTCTACAAAAACTACGTGTTACCGTGGTTGATCTGCCACGTAAAGTAGCAAGCGAGGGAATGGCCAGTGTCGAGGAACAACTCGTTGAACTAACCCGCACAGTATTCGCTGATTTAGGACGCGATTTCGATGTCGTTGAAGCGCTCTGGGACAAGTTTAAGCGAGCAGAAGATCGTGAAGCACAGTTGCGACTTGTTTATGATAACGCGAAATTCTGGTTACACGGTGGTGGTCAACAGCGTGGTTTCCGACTCAGTAATGAACGTAATCGACTGCTTATAGGTATACCGGAGCGTTGTGATCCTGTTAATGGTCAGGAACTGCGCCGTATTCTTATTAATAAAATCCCCCCCCCAGGCGATCCTACTCCTTCGATCTTCTCACTCCCAGATACTTCTGAAATTGTCTTCTATAATGAAGTGGGCGGTATCCCGGTCAATTTTGCCGATGAGATTATGAATATGAAGCTGCATTACCAAAACCTCTATATGGTTGAGGAGCTACATACTAATCGTTATGAGACAAAGTTTAAGGATATTGTTGTGCTTGATGATCAGGGACGTCGTGTGCTAGAAGAGGCACATGAATGTTTCCTGGTAGGCGTTATGCTTGACTGTATACAAGCAGCTAGCGACGGTCGTCGTATTCTCTATCAATATACTGAAACGATCGGCTTAAATGAACAACGACGTATGTTGGGAGTCGAAGCCAAAGCATTGCTTGAACTACAACGTGATCACCGTGTACGTGAACAGTTGCTCTATCTGGCGCGTGGCCGTCGCGAATGGGTTAAACAGCATCCCAATCTGCTACTGCAATACTATGCGCTACTCTCCTGGTACTACACACAGATCTATCCTGAACAAGAGATCATAGGCCCAGATGGCGCTTCTTACTGTGAGCAATCTACCATGTGTCGCACTATTGTTAAGGAGATCGCTCTGCTTGAGCGTCATATCAGTCAGAGTATGAACTTACGCACTTTCCAACAACAGGCACGTACACAACTGGCAATATTAGAACAGTTCACTAAGCGTCTACCTGATGGTAAACGGGTAATGGGTTTCGATCAGGTCGCCGTCTAAAAATAAGTAATATCAAACTAATAATACATGGGCAGGAGATAGTAATCCTGCCCATTCTTTTTTTCCGGATGTTCTTGACAATTACTAGCAATTGCTATATTCTCTCGTTTATTAATATCACAATTGTAAGATTATTCTAAAATAATATGGATCGAAACCAAAGAAGCTGGTTGCTATTACTACATCAAATTCCGCCTCAGCCTGCCTATTTCCGAGCCAAGGTGCTGAGGAAACTGAGTCAACTAGGAGCGCTAGCGATTAAAAAATCCGCCTATGTTTTGCCAATGGCTGAAGCCACCCTAGAAGATTTTCAATGGGTACGAAGGGAGATAGAGGAAGAGGGTGGTGAGGCTTGGCTTTTTCATACCGATGTGATTGCAGGACTTTCAGATGAGAGTCTACGAGAGGCATTCAGGATTTTACGAAAGCCTGATTATGACGAACAGCTTGAAATTGGTCACAGGCTACTTAATGAGCTACGTAGCCTACCTAACAACGAAACGGCCGCCTATGAGGCAGAATGGCGCAAATTGAAACGGCGTTATGAAGAGGTTCGCGATATAGATTTCTTTGATGCGCCAGGCAGTAAGGAGATGGAGACGATTATGAATACTATTGATCACATTCTGCATAATCCACAAAAAGAGTCAAAAGCCAGACCTAACATTAAAGATCTGAAGGGGCGAGTTTGGGTAACACGTTTAGGTGTGAAGGTTGACCGAATAGCTTCGGCCTGGTTAATTAGACGCTTTATCGATCCAGCCGCGAAATTCATCTTTGTAGATCCACATACATATACTCATTCTAACCAAGAGATTCGATTTGACATGTTTGAAGGTGAATTAACCCATGAAGGGGATCGCTGTACCTTTGAAGTCCTAATCGATCTATGTGATCTCAAGGATAGTGCGCTGAGAGGGGTGGCAGAAGTAGTTCATGACATAGATTTGAAAGATAACAAATATCAACGAGCTGAGGCAGCGGGGGTTGCCCTAATTATTGATGGGATCATCAAGAGACATACCGACGATATGGTACGGATAGAAGAAGGATCAAAGGTTTTTGAATCGCTTTACGCTAGTATGGGCGCGGAGAATGAATAGATGAGCTCAACACTTCTACTGACAGGCAAAGAGATTGCAAGGTTGATGAGTTTTGATGATTATCTGAAAGCTGTCGAGAATGCTTTTCTGCTCTATGCGCAAGGACGAGTGCAGCTTCCCGGAGTTGTCCATATAGGCGCGGAGAATGGAGCATTCCATATCAAGTCGGCAGCCTTAGAGACAAATAGAAAATATGTAGCAGTAAAAGTGAATGGAAACTTTCCACAAAACCCAAAATTATTTAATCTGCCGACGATTCAGGGGGTAATCATACTGTTTGATGGTGAAACAGGGAGTCCACTTGCTCTAATGGACTCCATTGAGATCACGATCAATCGTACAGGAGCAGCGACTGCGCTGGCAGCAAAATATCTTGCACGTCCAGATTCAGCTACCATAACGATCTGTGGCTGTGGCAACCAGGGTAGAATCTCACTACTAGGAATAGCACAACTTTTCCCACTCAAGCGTGCATTTTTATATGATATCAATCCTCGTACTGCAGAGGCTTTAGCGGAGAGCTTGTCAGGCAGCATTGCCCTACCTATTCTTTCTTTCTCAGACCTGAAAGAGGCTGTTAGACAGAGCGATATTATCGTCACTTGTACAACTTCGCGTAGCTATTTTATCGAAGCTGATCACGTACCGTTAGGAGCTTTTATTGCCGCAGTAGGTGCAGACAGCCATGATAAGCAGGAGTTGCAACCATCTATGCTTGCTGCTAGCAAATTGGTTGTGGATATACTTGAACAATGCGCCGAGATTGGAGAACTACATCATGCTATCGAGCAAAATCTATTAAACAAACAAGACGTCTATGCGGAACTTGGCGAGATAATCGCAGGAAGAAAACCTGGTCGCACTTCAAAAGATGAGATAGTGATATTCGATAGCACCGGTACTGCTATTCAGGATGTTGTTTCAGCAGCCGCAGTCTATGAAAAAGCAGAAGAGGTTGGCGCGGGTCACAGTTGTTCGCTAGTTTGAAGATAAGAGGAGAATATATGCACTTATCTACTTTAAAGAAAATATATCGAGCAACCATTGTTGCAATCTCGATCTTTACAATACTCATAAATGGATCGTTTGCCGCAGAAGAACGCTCCGGCAAGGTGCCCAATCTGGTTGCTGCTCGTGATGAAGCGGTCAGCATTCTTAGTGATCTGATCAAGATCGATACTAGCAATCCACCTGGTAATGAGACAAAAGCCGCCGAATATCTGAAGTCACTACTAGATCGCGAAGGCATACCTGCAGAGATCTTTGAATCCGAACCTGGTCGTGGCAATCTTGTCGCCAGACTCAAAGGAAGTGGCAAGAAGAAGCCTTTACTGCTGATGGGACATCTTGATGTGGTTGGCGTAGAGCGCGACAAATGGAGTGTCGATCCATTTGCAGCAACGATCAAGGATGGCTACGTCTATGGTCGTGGTGCGATCGATGATAAGGGCCATTTGAGCGCTTTTTTTACCGTATTTCTCCTACTACACAGATTGAAAGTGCCACTGGATCGCGATGTGATTCTACTTGCGGAAGCTGGCGAAGAAGGAACACCCCGTTATGGTATCGATTTTATGATCGAGAAACATTGGCAGAAGATCGAATGTGAATTTGCTCTCAATGAGGGTGGGTGGATAAAAGAGGAGAATGGCAAGGCACAATACGTCGGCATATCAACAATGGAGAAAGTGCCACATCCGATTAAGTTGATAGCTCGTGGATCAAGCGGCCATGGATCAATGCCTAGGTTAGACAATCCGATCACACACCTGGCTGCCGCGGTTGGTAAAGTTGGGAGTTGGCAGCCGCCTATGCGGCTAAATGAGACTACCAAGGAGTTCTTCTCAAGACTTGCCAAGATAAGTCCTATCGAAGAGGCAACTCTTTACAAAAATCTTACCGAACCAGCCCATAGTGCTGATGCTCAGGAAAAATTGCGAGCAACGAACATCTTGTATAATTCGATGCTAAGAACCTCTATAGTCCCAACCATTATTAAGGGTGGGTTTAGAACCAATGTGATACCCAGTGAAGCTGAAGCGACACTAGATGTACGTGCACTGCCGAATGAAGATATCGACCAGTTTGTTGCAACTCTGCGGGAGTTGATTGCCGATCCTTCCATAGAGATTATGCTAGTACCTGGCAACCATAGACCGGTTTCAACGCCCTCTGGTTTGCAGACAGATCTCTTCCTTGCCCTTGAACGAGCACAAGTAGAAGTCTTTCCCAAGGCCGTCACCCTACCATTGTTGTTGACTGGAGCTACCGATTCTGCACAACTACGCGGGAAGGGTGTGCAAGCTTATGGTATAGGCACATTAATGAGTGATAGCGATCGGGCTCGAATTCATGGCAATGATGAACGGCTTTCCATTGATGGTTTTGGTAAATTCCTAGAGTTTGTCTATCACTCTGTTACCAATGTTGCAGCAGCAACAGGTAGATAGTATGCCAGCACAAACAGTATCTTGTACGCTAAAAGAGTTCCTTCTCTATTTCCTGCGTTTGGGTGCAGTTGGGTTTGGTGGTCCAATCGCGCTTGCAGGTTATATGCAACGTGATCTAGTTGAGAAGTACCATTGGATCTCAAAACAGGACTACATAGAAGGATTGGCGTTAGCACAACTCGCCCCAGGGCCACTTGCTGCACAACTTGCTATCTATCTAGGTTGGGTACGAGCTGGTGTGTTGGGAGCAACGCTAGTGGGTCTGGCTTTCACTCTGCCATCCTTTCTTATGGTGCTGGTGCTTTCTGCTCTATACCTACAATTTGGCGGGCTTTCCTGGATGCAAGGACTGTTTTACGGTATTGGCGCAGCAGTTATTGCTATTATCGCACGTAGCACTCTCAAGCTTGTAGATATGACGATAGGCAAAGATCTGTTGCTATGGATAATCTTTTCTCTCTGCGCCATTACCACTGCCT
>JBFLVQ010000236.1:0-12658 GCA_040758525.1 Acidobacteriota bacterium | reverse complement strand
CTCTTAAAGACTGCTGATAACAGTAATAAGGATAAGATTATACGCGATAGTATAAAAATCAGCGGAAAAGGTGCAGATCTATTTGCCGATAAGCCGATAATAAGAGTGTAGATATAGTATGTTCCTTTTGACTAAATAACGGTTCTATGGTAAAAAAGTGCGAAATAGTTTTCTAATCCCGGAGAATCCAGCAAAGATCAGGCAATTGGAGAGAACGCTAATTCACTAAACGGCAGGGCAATATCGGATTCGCGAGAGTTGCTTTCCGATTGCTCTCAGGTGTACCGGGATAATTCACAACAATTCAGTTATACCTCTTTTGTAGAGAAAAGAGGCCAAGAGAGTTCTCGGTTTATGGGGAGAGCGAGCGCGCCTTTCCAGGGCGATGTCTGACATATAGATTTACCAAGTCTTCTCGCTTGCTCTTTAGCATATGCAAGAGGAGCGCAAGCCCCAGCCGATTTGCCTTATCTACTCTGATTTAGAAAATCCATGGCTTAATTGCCATAGCGTTTCTCTGCCGAATTATGCAGGGATCTTAGAGATGCGAAGAATCCTGTTTAAGGGGGGAATTTTATGAACAGATCGCAAGGGATATGCTGGCACTTCGTGCTTGGCCTATCTGTCCTTCTATTGCTTGGACAGACAGGCTGGGCGCAAAGCGATCGGGCATCCATTGTCGGTACTGTGACTGACACTAGTGGGGCTGCTGTTAGCGGCGCTACTGTGACAGTTACTAATACCCAGACCAATGTTTCTCGTGATAGCACCACAGATGAGAATGGTCGGTATATTTTCCCAGCTATTCTTGAAGTGGGTACTTATAAAGTGAGCGTAAAGGCAGAGGGATTTCAGCCTGTTGAGACAGAAGAATTGGTACTGCAAGTCAATGACGCTCGCTCGGTCAATATTCAGCTTACCCCTGGTCAAGTTTCTGATGTGATAACAGTGACAGCGGAAGCGCCACTAGTAAAGACTGAATCTAGTGAACTCGGCGAGGTTGTTGATACCCGTAAAGTAACCGATCTTCCTCTGAATGGTCGTAACTATACCCAACTGGCTACGCTAGTGCCTGGCGTTGTGCGGCCTACCGGTTTTGGCGGCTCCAATGCATTAATTGGCGGTGGTACAGGAGGGACTTCTGGTAATGGTGCTCCAGGACCACGCACAGAGGGTGCGCGTTTTGACTCTTCGGGTGGTTCAGAGATTAGTGCCAATGGACAACGTCCAGCGTTTAACAACTTCTTAGTTGATGGTATAGACAATAACGAGCCGCTTTTTGGCCAGATTGGTGTCTACTCAAATCCAGATGCGATTGGTGAGTTCAAAGTGATTACCGGCACGCCACCAGCAGAATTTGGCCGTTCGGGAGGCGCCGTAATTACTTCCAGCTTCAAGTCTGGCGGCAATGAACTGCATGGCACAGGCTACTATTTCCATCGCAATAAGGTGCTCAATGCTCGTGCTTTTGGTAATCCAAAGACGACTGATTCAGGCATACCGATTGATAAAGAGCAGTTCCGTAATCACGAATTTGGCTTTTCCGTAGGTGGTCCAGTCTTTAGAGACAAGACTTTCTTCTTCTTCGACTATGCCGGTCAGCGCAACAATAAACCCCAGTCAGGTACGACCACTGTGCCAACGGCACTTAGTCGCAGAGGTGACTTCTCAGAATTTGTTACTGCAGGCTTTGCTGTTCCTGTTGATCCACAGACAGGCCAACCCTTCCGAGGTGGCATTATTCCGATGAACCGTATACTTGCAGGAGGCGGACAGGCTTCACTTAATGCATTGAATGCTTATGATCTGCCCAATCAGGGTGGTGTTACTAACAACTTCACCTTCACACGCGACATACTGGAAAAGATCAACTCATTCGATGCCCGTGGCGATCACAACTTCAATGCTGCCAACCATCTCTTTGGTCGTGTTACTTATGCCAATCAACGTCGTCAGCGCGATAGTATATTCTCGAAAGCACCGGCTGGCTTCGGCAATGGTGTAGAGTTTGGCAATACACGTCAGGTTGTTATTGGCGATACCCATATCTTCAGTCCAACTTTGATTAATGATTTTCGCTTCGGCTATTCAAAGATCGATATCTCGATCATTGAAGGCGGAGTTGGTGGTGCGCTGGGATTGAGCCCAACTTTTGCTCAGGATCTGGGCATTCCAGGTATTAATGATGGTCGTTTTGAGACCTCAGGCGCTCCCGGTTTGGGCTTCAACTCTGGTCCTGGCTCAGTAGAGTTTATTGGCGATGGCGGTCCTTTCACCGTACCATCAAAGAACTACTCTGTTAGCGACTCATTAACGATTGTCAAAGGCCGTCATAGCTTCAAAGCCGGCGGTTCGATCACACATCGTCGTTCACAACAATTTGATGGTGGCCGTTCCGGCGGTGTTAAGGGCTTCTTTGGCATAGGTGGTGGCTTTGGCGGCACTAATGATGCTGGCAATGTACAAGCTAATGTGCTGCTTGGTATAGGTCAAGCCTTCCTACAACGCGGTTTTGTCAATGGACCATTCCTGCAGATCTCGAATGAACTGGGCTTCTTTGTGCAGGACGATTTCCGTGTCAACGATCGCCTAGTGCTCAACTTGGGCTTGCGCTATGACTACTATGGCAATCCTGTTGAGGATCAAGATCGTCAAGGAAACTTTGATCCCCAGACACGTACCATACTGGTTGCTGGTGTAGATGGCTCACGCCAATTGATTCGCAAAGACAAGAACAATTTTGGTCCACATATAGGCTTTGCTTATGCGCTTGGCGAGAAACGTAACATGGTAGTGCGTGGTGGTTATGCACTGATGTACGGACTAGAGAATCCTGGTATCCCAAATCTAACGCAAAATCCACCTGCGTCACAGCCTACACAGTTTTTTCCTAATGATCCTAATATCAATCTAAAGAATGGTTTCCCAGCACTTACAGGCATGCTCAATCCTAAGAATCTGCCTGGTGATCGTGCTTATGTCTATATCGATCCTAGGCGTCGTGATCCCTACATACAGCAGTTCCAAGTCTCTTTCCAGTATGAGTTCATTAAGAACTATGTGTTCAACATTGCATATGTAGGAAATCAGGGACGTAAGTTGCTTGCCTCACGACAACTCGGCTCGAATGCTAATGGCGCCAACCAATTTGCTGGAACCGGTAGTTTACCAACATTGACCAATGTACAGGCGCTTGAAAATCGTGCTGCTTCCAATTACAACTCGTTACAGATGAGCCTTAACAAGCGCTTTTCGGATGGGATTAGCTTCCTACTCTCATACGCTTATGCACATGCGATTGATGACTCATCTGGACCTGACGCAAAATTCCAGAACAGTGGTGGTGGCAACCTCAATGGACCACAAGATCCTAGCAACCTGGCTGGCGAGCGTGCCAACTCTAACTTCGATGTGCGCCATACCTTCTCAGGCAGTGTGGTTTATGATCTGCCCATTGGGCGTGGTCGGCGCTACTTAGGTAATGTTGATAAAACTGTAGATAAACTGATTGGTGGTTGGCAAGTAAACCTTATCTCTACAATTCGCTCCGGTCTACCTTACACGATCTTAGCCAGTAATGGCTTCTCAAGGCCAGAACTAGTAGGCGATCCTGAAGGTCAGGGTGGCTTTGAGTTCAACCTAAATGCCTTCCGTGCTCCTAATACGGTTTTGCGTGGCAATCGACTACTGCTGGTTGGTAGCACTGCACGCAATCTACTACACGGGCCGGAATTTGTTAACTTTGATATCTCACTCTTCAAGAGTGTGCCTATCGAAGCGATTAGCGAAAACTTTAAGGTACAGATGCGGTTTGAGTTCTTCAATATCTTTAACCGCACCAACTTGGGCAACCCCAATGCCAGTCTGAATTTTGATAGCGCTGGACGGGTAATTGACGATGGCACAGTAGGGCGCTCGACTTTTGCCTCGTCTAAACGTCAGATTCAGGTTGCTGTCAAACTTATCTTCTAACTTCTTTACTGCTTAAGTGCACAGAGAAGAGCAATTTTCTCTGTGCACACTCTCTTTCCAAAGTTAAAATACTTTTCATGCACGCCAAAACCACGATCTTCTCTTTATTACTTTTATTACTATTGTTCATTCCTGTCCAAGCACAGGAACAGTCAAGCTTGAATGAGAATAAGACAGAGAAGATACGACAATTGAATCTACGTGAAACGAAACTACTCGCGCTTCTTAAGAAGAGTCCACAAGACGCCAAGCTCTATAATGATCTAGGTGTAGTCCGTTTCTATCTAGGCAAGCTGACTGAGGCTGAGATTGCTTTCAAGCGAGCCATTGAACTAGATGCTAAAGCTGTCGATGCGCGCGCAAATCTCAGTTTCTGTTATTTTCAGACCAACCGAGATGCTGCTGGCGAAGATATGTTACGCGCTGCGCTAATGCTTGATCCTAACAACTTCCTTGCTAACTATTTCACTGGCCTCTTCTATTTCAATCGTAATCAGCCAGTACGTGCCGAGATCTATCTTAAGCGTGCTGCTGAACTGCAACCCCAGCATATTGAGGCACGCCTAGATCTGATCAAACTTTATCGTATACAAAAAAATGATACTGAAGCCGAGCGTCAATTGGATGAACTGCTACTAATTGCTGCTAAGGATACGCGTGTGCGGTATAGTCGTGCTGTGCTTTATGCTGAGACTGCGCGTTATCGTGAAGCGATACGCGAATTTGAGAATGTGTTACTACTTGATAGCAGCCTTGATGAGGTAAAGTTTGAACTGGCGCTAGCGGCTTTTCATGGGAAAGAATGGTTCAAAGCCGTACGTGCATTAGAAGACTATCATACTAAGAAGACTACTCCTCAATCGATCTATCTGCTTGGCATATGCTACTTGAAGCTTGAGCAGGTTGAGCAGGCAGTAAAACATTTTCAGCATGCTGTCGAGTTAAAGCCAGATCTTTTTGAGGCGCGTTTTGAGCTTGGCAGGATCTATTTTGCCAAGCAGGAATTTAATATCGCCACGCGCGAACTTGAACAGGTATTAGCAGCATCTGGAGAGAATGTTGAAGCGCGTTATTTACTTGGTTATTGCTATGAACTGCTAGGTCGCTTTGGTGAGGCGCAAGAGCAGTATAATGAACTGGTGAAGCGTGCGCCTACACGCTTTGAAGGCTATCATGGTCTAGGCTCCTTAGCAGTACGACAAAGCGATGCTAGTGCACTCTCACATCTTAAACGCGCGCTAGAGTTGGGTGGCAACAATGCCGATGTCTATTATTTGCTTGGCCGTGCATATGCACGTGCCAGCGAATGGTCAAAGGCGGTAGAGAATTTTGCCAGCGCCATCAAGCTTGATCCATCACGCCCAGATATACATTATCAATTGGCATTAACATTAAAAAAGATGGGTCGTGATGTCGAAGCCGAATTCGAATTTCAGACCGTCGAGCAGCTTAACAAGAAGTTTCGTACTTCAGCAGAAGGACAGAAGCAATAATGCAGAGAGTACTATTAAGCCTTCTTATTCTCTCTCTGCTTGCAGTTTCATTGCCTGCACAAACGCCCACCGCACCGGAACGTGTGCTCTTCAATGATATTGCTGCTACTGCTGGTATAAGCGGATTCCAGCATTTAGGCGGCAGTCCACAGAAGCGTTATATTATCGAAACAACCGCCAGTGGAGTTGGCTTAATAGACTACAATCGTGATGGCTGGCTTGATATCTACTTTGTCAATGGTGGCGATCTAGATATTCTTGCTGGTAAGAAACCTCAGCTAAAGAACCGCCTATACCATAACAATGGTAATGGTACATTCAATGATATTACTGATAAGGCAGGTGTGGGAGGCAATGGCGCTTGGGGACAAGGAGTCTGTGTAGGCGACTTCGACAATGATGGCTTTGATGATCTTTATATCACCAATTTCGGACCTGACATACTCTATCGTAACAATGGTAATGGTACGTTTACTGATATTACCGAGAAGGCTGGTGTTAGTGATCCACGCTGGTCAACAGGGGCAGCCTTTGGTGACTATGACAGCGATGGTGATCTAGATCTATTTGTTGCCAATTATGTTGAGCTAGATCTCAATAAGCTTCCTGAGCCGGGCGGTAGTGGCACAGGCGCAGCCGCCGCTTACTGTATGTATAGAGGTGTACCAGTAATGTGTGGGCCACGTGGTCTAAAAGGTGCTGGTGATGCACTCTATCGTAACAATGGTGACAACACATTTACCAATGTTGCAAAAGATGCCGGTGTAGATGATGCAAAACTACTCTATGGTTTCCAACCTACTTGGATCGACTATGATAATGATAACGATCTAGATATTTTTGTCTCCAACGATTCGACGGGCAACTATCTATATCGCAATAATGGCAATGGCAAGTTTACTGATGTATCCTATGTTTCTGGCGTGGCTGTTAATGAAGAGGGTCGCCAGCAAGCCTGTATGGGAGTAGCCTGGGGTGATTTCAATTATGATGGCTTCTTTGATCTATATCTGACCAATTTTTCAGATGACTCCAATACACTCTATCAGAATGAAAGCGGCAATTTTACTGATATTACCTTCCAATCTGGTCATGGACAGATAACAATACCTTATCTAGGTTGGGGAACGGCATTCTTTGATTATGATAATGATGGTGATCTAGATGTCTTTGTTGCTAATGGTCATGTCTACCCTGAAGTAGATAAGCATGATTTTGGCACCACTTTTAAGCAGCGCAATCTCCTCTTTGAGAATAATGGACAAGGAAAATTTACTGAGATAGGGTTACAATCTGGTTCAGGAATGGCAATCAAAAGATCGTATAGAGGCGCAGCATTTGGTGATCTAGATAATGATGGTGATATAGATGTGGTCGTCAATGCAATGGATGAGCAGCCTTTACTATTACGTAATGATGGTGGCAATCGTAATGATTGGATAACAATCAAACTGATTGGCAGCAAGAGCAATCGTGCTGCTATAGGTACACGTGTGCGTGCGCGCATTGGCACACGTTGGCAATCGGCACAAGTTGAGAGTGGTGCCAGTTATTTATCTCAAAACGATCTACGTATCCATTTTGGATTAGGACATGCCGCTAAGGTTGATGAGTTAGAGATTCGTTGGCCAAGCGGCGCACGCACTAGATTGACCGATCTCAAAGTGAATAAGTTCTATACGATTGATGAAGCAAAGGGCAGCATACAATGAAAAAGGCTATATACGTTATACTGACTCTTTTGCTAATACTGATAAATAGCGCTACTGCTATGGTGGTACAAAAGCGGCGTGCTAACGAACCGACTAGGCTTACTGAAGCCCACGCTGCTCTCACTACTGGTGACCTGGTAAAGGCGGAAGCTGCGCTTGAGGAGATGATCAAAGCACAACCTAATGCTGCCGAAGCCTATAATCTGCTTGGTATTGTGCGCGATCAGCAGAATCGTACTAATGAAGCAGAAGAGTTGTTCTTGCGTGCGCTTAAGCTTAAACCAACCTTGCTCAATGCGCGTAATAATTTAGGAAATAATTATCTAAAACAAGGTCGTGCGCAAGAAGCCTTGCAGCAGTTCAAGCTGGTATTACGTAGCGATCGTAACCATATTGAGGCTAACTACAATTTAGCGCTTATCTATTTGGAGAAGGGTCCTTATAAGAATGCGCTTACCCATTTAACGCGTGTCTACCGCCGTCTAGGTCCACAACCTACTGTGCTCTTTGCATTGCTAGAAGCTAACTTAAAAGTAAAAAAGACTGCCACTGCAGAAAAGATATTACAACGTATCTTTACACTCAAGGATGAAGATGGGCGTGTCCATTTCACTGCTGGCTTAATGTTAGCTAGTAATGGCAACTATGAACGTGCTGCAGAGGCATTTCAATATACCGCTGAACGTCAACCCAGTGCCTTCGAGGCACACTATAATCTTGGCCTCGCGCTCTACAACCTAGACCGTTATGAGGCAGCAGAGAAAGCACTGGCAACAGCGGCAGATTTGCGACCGGATGAACCAGAGGTCCATTATCGTTTAGGACTGGTATTTTCTGCACGTGGAGATGTAAAGGGTGCCATAGAAGAGTTCAAACATACCATTGAACGCAATCCCAAACATGCTGAAGCCTATTTTATGATGGGTGAAGAGTATTACAAGCGTGATGCAGTAACAGCCGCTGTTACTGCTTATGAGAAAGCTGTAGAGCTAGCTTCTGACAAACCTCTCTATCACGTTAAGCTTGGTAATGCTTGTTTCAAGCTCTTTAAGTATGCACGCGCGGAACAAGCTTATCGTCAAGTTCTTGCCATCTCTGATCCAAAAGAGCTAGAGATTCATTACCTGATCGGTTATGCCTTGCGTTCACAGGGTAAGCTTACCGATGCGATTCCATTCTTCGAGAAAGAACTTACTCTGCATCCTAATAATGCCGAATCGTTCGCCAATCTAGGTTACTTGTATCTAGAGTTAGGCGATTTTGTCGAGTCCGAGAAATACTTACGCGCCACACTAGACAAACAGCCCAACCATTCCGAAGCTCGTTATAATCTAGGTCGGCTATTGGTGCGGCAGAAGCGTTATCAGGAAGGAGAACAGGAGTTACTGCAGGCGATTAAGTTGAAGCCAGATTACACACAGGCTCACTATCAACTCTTTCTTGCTTATACGCGTACAGGACAACCAGACAAGGCAGAAAAAGAGCTAGAGATCTTTAAGCGCTTAGAGGAAGAAGACAAACGCGAGCGTGATGAACGCGAACGAAGACAGCGCGAAGCACTGCAATAAAGCTAGCCAGGTAAATGATGGCCTGCGAAATTGATTAGATCGATTTCGCAAGCCAGATTAGATTTTAGCTTGAGGCTAGGTATTGACCAACCTTTTTAATGACCTGTTTGATTCCCCAACCTTTGTATATATAGCCTGTTGCTTTACATTCGGCGGCCTTTTTAATCAACCTCTTTTCATTAAGCGCAGAGCAGAGCAGAATTGGTGTCTGAGCGAATTGTTGGTTTTTCTTCACTAATCGACATAGTAATGGCCCATCAAGCAGAGGCATATTAATATCAAGCAAAATCAGGTCGGGGCGCTCATCATTTATCGCGGCAATCATGCCAAGATTCTTCGTATGTATGGCAACTTTGTAGCCTGCCTGTTGTAGGTTGTATTTAAGCACTTCGATGCTGGTAGCATCGTCATCAATAATCAGCACCTTAGGGCGATACTCGTTTTGTATATCGCTTCTAGCACCGATTTTTACTTTAGACAAATCGAACCGTTGAATGCTTAGCATAATATTTACCAATAATATCTTATGATTATTATGACTGGTGAGGTATTTGACAAAGAGCTAGGGGCGGGACGCTCTTCTATTTACCGTTCCAGCAAAATCTGAGTAGAGTATTTTTAGATCAATGATCGCCTTTCAGTAAATGAGGTTTATTGCGTATTTTCGCAATCTATTTGTAGGGTTAAACAGTACTGTCATCTCAAAATTACTGCATGCCGGCAGATTAGGAAACCAATAAGGCAGGCAATCCATCTTTACAATTGGCAACTGCTGGCAAATTTAAAATGATCTTATCATTGTGTATTTCATGACCTATTCAAATCAGCAACTGATCAATTTCTTCTCCTGGTTCGGCGAGATGGCAGCTTTTATGACGCAGTATATGCGCGCCTCACTCTCACCACCTTTTGAAATGCGCGAGATGGTGCGTCAAATGCAGGAAGTTGGGATACGATCATTGCCGCTTGTGATCGTTGCCGGTGCTGCTATAGGCACAGTGCTTACCCTACATTCGCAAGACACTTTAACGCGATTGGGCGCAGAAGCATTGATCCCTACACTGATCGTCTTCTCAATGATTCAAGAGTCTGGCCCACTCATCACTGCGCTAGTAGTTGCCGGACGAGTAGGCGCAGGCATAGGCGCTGAACTCGGCTCAATGAAAGTCACTGATCAGATCGATGCATTAGAGGTCTCTGGTGTTGATACAATTCACTATTTAGTAGTTACCCGTATTACTGCACTAGCATTGACACTACCAATCCTGACACTATGTGCTGATGCTGCTGGTATTATTTCAGGATATCTACTGACTGGCTTTACAATGGAGCGCTTTCTTAATCTTGGCTTTGAGCTAATACGCTTCCAGGACTTCTTTCCCAATACTTTCCGTACCATCATCTTTGGTCTTATCATAGGCGTGGTTAGCTGCTACCAGGGCCTTACAGTGCGGGGTGGTACGGCAGGAGTAGGACGTGCTGCTACCCGCTCAGTAGTCTATTCGACCCTCTTTTTAATACTTTCAGACGTAGTTACTGTCAAGCTGGTCTATCTAATATTTGGGCGCTTATGATTGAGGTAAGCAATATTTATAAATCATTTCGCCAGCAACGGGTACTCGATGGGGTTAATCTAGTTGTCGAGGCACAACAGAACCTCATTATTCTAGGTCGCAGTGGTACAGGTAAGAGCGTGTTATTAAAACTGATTATAGGTCTGCTCAAGCCAGATCGTGGTACCATCAAAGTCTTCGATCAAGAGATAACTGCGATCAACAGGGAAGCCCTCAATCAGGTGCGCAAACGTATGGGTTTCCTATTTCAAGATGCTGCTCTCTACGACTCTATGACAGTGCGTGAAAATGTCGCCTTCCCATTGCATCGCCATACGGAAATGAGTGAGGCAGAGATCAATGAGGTTGCCATCAACAAGCTAGCACAGGTAGGACTTAAAGATTATGCCGATAAGATGCCCGCCGAACTTTCTGGTGGTATGCGTAAACGTGCTGGATTAGCACGTGCACTTGCGCTTGATCCTACAGTAATGCTCTACGATGAGCCTACTGCCGGTCTTGATCCAATCACAGCGCGAGAGATCGATGAATTGATCCTACAATTGAAGGAGTCAGGAGTTACCTCAATTACTGTTACACACGAGATTGTCAGCGCACGTAATGTTGGTGATCAGTTTGCTGTCTTACATGAAGGCGCAGTTATTGAGAAGGGATCTTTCGAACAATTACAAGAGAGCAATAATCAGTTTGTGCGTCAGTTTGTTGCCAATGCATTTGCAGACGTACATTGAATGTAAGGTTCAATTATGGCTGAAAGAACTCCTTATCTACAACTAGGTATCTTCGTAGTGATTGGGTTATTGCTGCTGCTAGTCGCTATCTTTCTCATTGGATCTAAGGAGTATCGCTTCACCGATATTATTGTTGTGGAGGCTTGGTTCAATCGTGTTAGTGGGTTGAAAGAGGGTGCGCCAGTACAGATCGTTGGTGTCGAGAAAGGTATTGTTGATAAAGTGTTGCTACCAACCACGCCTGACAATAAGGTACGAGTAGTAATGAAAGTGACAGCAGATGCTCGTCCATTGCTCAATGCAAACAGTGTCGCGCGCATTAAATCCCAAGGCTTCTTTGGAGAAAAATATATTGAAATAGAACTGAAAGGAGAGTATGGGTCGGATAATGATAGAAGTAATACGCATAGTAGTGCACTGACCAATGACCATATAGTTCTACGTGGAGAAGAGGCAAGGGATATGGACAAGCTTGCCGATGAGACTACCAAGGCACTAGCTACTTTTCGTGTTACGGCTGAGGAATATCGCGAGATTGCGCGCAAAATAAATGATAAAGAAGGCTCAATAGGTCATCTACTTTCTGACAAGCAGCTCTACCAGGATCTGCAGATCACTATGCGATCAATCCGTACATCTTCGGCGAAGTTAGGGGAGGTTGTTACACATATACGTAGTGGGCGTGGCACACTAGGAGGACTAGTTTATGGTCGTGAGCTTACCCCGCAGATATCGGCTACGATTGCAGAAGCTCAACACTCGGCGCAACGACTTTCCGCTATTCTTGGCAATCTAGAGCAAGGACAAGGAACAATGGGCAAGCTACTTCAGGATGAAGCAATGGCTGAGGATCTACGCGCGACTTTGAAATCTGGACGTGTAGCAGCAGAGAGTTTAGCACAATTAATGACAGGAATAGAGAAAGGTGAAGGTCCACTAGGTGCTCTATTATCACCTAATGGTAAATCTTCTGGTGGGCTAGGCAACACATTGCAGGAAGCCCATAGCGCAGTAGTACAGATGAATGAAGTGTTAGCGGCGGCTAAGAGTAATAGTCTGCTACGTGGTTATTTTCAAGATCGTGGCTACTGGAGTGCAGCAGATTTAAGCAAGCATCAGCTTGATGAGTCGCTACAAGCTACTCCAATCAAGGAGTACACTTTCAATACCGACACGCTTTTTAACAGTAAAAATTACAATGCCAAGCTTAATAAAGTAGCGCCACTCTATAATGTTGGTGTTTACCTGATGAGCCATTCACACTCACTAGTGGCTGTGAGAGTTTATGTTAGTGAGGTAGGTAAGGCAGAGGAGAATCTAGAGCTTTCACAGGCACGTGCTTATATGATACGGGAATACTTGGCAAAGAATTTTCCCATTGATGAGAATAAGATCAAGATTAAGGGATATGGAGAAGATAGTAGCGTCTCGCTTCCACCTGAGCGTGGTGCGGGATTGGTGCGTATTAGCGTCTACGAATAGGTCAATGACCTCGCCATGAAATGGCGAGGCTTGTCGGGTAAAACCAACAAGCCCAGTTGACCAGACTCAGCCAGGATCGCAAGGTCATCGGGCTACGTTGTTTGGAAAGTCAAAGAACACACCTGC
>JBFLVQ010000235.1:0-12702 GCA_040758525.1 Acidobacteriota bacterium | reverse complement strand
ACTAACAATAACTGTCTCTCCTAGCCTAATGTTAAAAAGTCTATTTAACCTATTTACGCACCCTGAATGATGACTTCCTATTGGAGCCATTTTAATAATTTCTCCGTTGATTAACTCTACACGATCATCTTCTGCAAGAATTCCCGCCTCTGCCATCTTATGGTATTCATCTACAGTAAATAGTCTTTTTTCTAGTTGTACTGACATATATAACCGTATTGTAGCACACCGCTATGGGGCTTCTACGGTCTGGCGCGCAAAAGTGAGAAACTCTGCCATATCTTTAGGTAAAGGCGCTTCAAGAGATATTGTTTCTTTAATAATAGGATGTTGGAAAGTGAGTGTAGCAGCATGTAGCAACTGGCGTTTGATGTGTAACTCTGTATGAGTCTCGGTCAACTCTTTGTTAAGTCGCCGACCATAAGTCTGATCACCCACAATTGGATGGCCAATATGTGCTAGATGTATACGTAATTGATGTGTGCGTCCGGTAAGCAACTCAAGCTTAACAAGAGCAAAATCGTTTAACTGCTCTTCCACCCAGTAACGTGTCTGTGCTGGCTTGCCTTCCTTCTCCATAATACGCCAACGCGGCCAGAGCGCAGGATGGCGGCCAATGGGCGCATCAATCAAGCCTGCCTGCGGATCAAGTTGGCCAAAGACAATTGCTAAATAGGTCTTCTGCACACGTCTTTCATTGAACTGGTGAGAGAGCTTCTGCAATGCACGCTCTTGTTTAGCTATCAATATTACACCTGAGGTATCACGATCTAGTCGGTGCACCAACGCTGGCCAAGGTGTAGATTTGTCTGCCTGCTGGTGTTGTTGAAAATGATAGATCAATGCGTTTATTAACGAGCCTCGACGCTCACGCAAAGAAGGATGTGAGAGCATAGAAGGCGGCTTGTTTACTGCAATTATATGATCATCTTCATAAAGAATATCTAATGGAATTGGCTCTGCTACCAGTGCACGATGTAGATGGCTAGATAGTTCAACAGTAACACGATTACCTGCACGTAATCGCCAACCTGATGAGCGATGCTGACCATTAACTAATACATCACCGGCCTCAATGGCACGACGTACCGCTCCCAATGGCAGCATTGCTTCTTGCTTATGGACAAACTCATCCAAGCGTAAACCTGCTTCACTAGCATTGACAATGTAAGTAAACTCTTCAGCCTCTCTATCCATCACTGGCCGTCACTGTGTCGATTTTCTCCCCTAAGAGATGGTAAGCTTCTGCAATCATAGGAATCAACCATCGTAAGCAGACGCACAAATAAAGGATGGATTCAACATGCCAGAGCGACTTGTAGTAGTAGGAGGAATAGCAGGAGGAATGACTGCCGCGACTTGGGCACGACGACAGTCTAGTACCATCGAGATTATTGTGATCGAGCAGGATACCAACATCTCTTATTCACAATGCGGTATGCCTTATGTCTTTAGCCAACAGGTTGGCTCACTAGATGAGTTGATCCGTTATCAGCCAGAACAGTTACAAGCGGCGCGAGATATTGAGATACTAACAGGCTGTCGTGCCGAATCATTGAATGTCTCTTCACAATCATTAGAAGCTCACAACCTACGTAATAACACGAGTCGCAAACTCTACTTTGATTATCTGGTGCTAGCCACCGGAGCAAGGCCTATATTGCCAGATCTACCCGGCAAGGATCTGCCAGGAGTCTTTACACTACGTCATATGCCTGAGGCCCGTGCACTCGATTCATACCTGAAATCGGCGGCGCCACGCCGCGCCTTGATCGTAGGAGCAGGTTATTTAGGTCTGGAGATGGCTGAAGCACTATGCTCACGTGGCCTTAAGGTAACGATTATTGAGGAGTCTGGACAAGTACTAAAATCCTTTCCTGGTAAACTACAGGAGCGGATCTTAGAGGAGTTGCGAGCGCACCAAGTGGAGCTACTCTTTGGCCAAACTGTCACCGGCGTAGAAGGTCGTACCCAGGTCGAGCGTGTGCATACCACAGCAGGCTCATTCGATTCAGACTTGCTATTGTTCTCTATTGGTGTTGCTCCTCAAGTAGCGCTTGCACAAGCGGCTGGTATTCGGCTAGGTGCCAGCGGTGCCATTGCCGTAAAAGAGACACAACAGACCAATCTACCCAATATCTATGCCGCTGGTGATTGTTGTGAAGTACATAATTTGGTAAGCGACCAACCTGCTTATATCCCATTAGGCACGACGGCAAACAAGCAGGGGCGTGTTGCAGGTATCAATGTAGCAGGCGGACGGGCACAGTTTAAAGGTGTAGTGGGTACTATGGTGGTAAAGGTTTTCAATTTGGAAGCTGCTCATACAGGACTATCAGAGGCAGCAGCGCAGGCGGCAGGGTTTCTTCCCCATACACTAATATCAGAATCGATCTCGCGAGCCGGTTACTATCCAGGTGCGCAGCGTATTAATACTGAAATAATATATGATCAGCGTACCGGTCGTCTGTTAGGCGCTCATATGGTTGGTGGCGAAGGTGTGGCAAAAAGGATCGATGTGTTTGCTACTGCGCTCTACGCACGACTACGAATAGAAGATCTGCTGCAGTTAGATCTGAGCTATGCGCCCCCTTTCGCCCCAGTATGGGATCCGATCATTTACGCTGTGCGAAAAGCGGAAAAACCATAGATTGCTAAGAACCTATTTGGACACAAAAGCCTACCCCACACTACCCCCACCGGAGCGCGGGAAAGATCGCGAAAAAACAATGGAATGAATTCCATTAACATGGTATTATGTAGTTCCATATTTACTCGGACATCGATAATAATCCATTTCAACTTGTGGCATCGATTTAGTGATTGCTCATGTTCGCTCCTTGTCTATTTAGGGGAGGTAGTCGTGCTTCCGTATTTATCGCAATCTTTAGTTATGCAGGGACTGTGTCACCGACCAACAAGAGTTTGGTAGCGAGAAAGAAGTGCGGCGACGGCGCCATATATTGGGCGACGGGGGTTAGATACTATTTACTGTTTGTTATTGGGAAAATGTTATCCCCTCAAAACAGTATTCAAATAGAGATAAGAGGAGACAAGTATGTCGATAGTGATGCGAAAAAGCGTGAGAGTGATACTCTGGCTGGCTTTCGTGCTGTTGTTTCCTGCCATTACAACAGCACAAACCTACAGAGGCACAATCAAAGGCGAGGTTGCTGACGCGGATCTCGATCTTATTGGTGGGGCAAGCGTAATTGCTACCAACAAGGCCACGGGTCAGAGCCGTGAAGTCGTTACCTCGGAAGATGGCAACTACGTTATACCAGAACTGCCGGCTGGCGAATATGAAGTACAAGCCAAGGCAGAAGGGTTTAACGAAGGCGCTTTTAATGTAACCGTAAACATCGGTGGGGAAATATTCGTCAACTTTATTCTGAAGCCGGCTACAGTTAAAGCCGAAGTAGTAGTGAGAAGTAATCAAGGTATCGGCTCAGAAAGCAGCCTAGGGACACCTGTGGTTGACACTGGACGTGTTACGCTCGGCGCTGTTGTTAATAATAGGCTAGTAGTGGGATTACCTCTTAATGGACGTGATTTCACTAAACTGGTGGCACTTACACCTGGCGTGACAGTGGAACCATCTGGTGTTGCAGGTACAGAGAAAGGTGCCGGACAATTTAATATCAATGGCAACCGTGACCGTTCCAACAACTACACCTTGGACGGCACAGACAATAACGACCCCTTCTTCAACAACTCTGCCACCAATCAGGTTGGCATCACCGGGGCACCTGCTTCGCTGCTTCCTATTGAAGCGATTCAGGAGTTCAACATACAAGCCCATTTCGCGGCTGAATATGGTCGCAATAGCGGTTCTGTGGTCAATGTGCTAACCAAGTCAGGCACCAATGAGTTGCATGGATCAGTATTCGAGTTTTTACGTAACGATAAGTTTGATGCACGCAACTTCTTCAATCGTAAACCTAACCCACAGACGGCTTTCCGTAATAACAATTTTGGCGCTTCATTAGGCGGTCCAGTGATACGTGGACGTACCTTCTTCTTTGGAGCATATGAAGGCCAAAGAGAGCGTGTAGCCTCCAATGTGAGCCTAGTTGTACCGACTGTACAGCAACGCGCAAGTGCTCGTCAGGTCGCTCTTAACAATGGTATTAACAGTATAAATCCCTCTCTTGAGCGTATCCTGGACAATTTCCCGGTTAGCTCAACAGGCTTTGCTCCAGGTGTTACTGCCAATAAGAATGATCTAGATAACTTTATCGTTAAACTAGATCACAGCTTCAATCCTACCAATACACTCTCTGGACGTTATGCCTTTAGTCGTAGCCAGCAGCGTTTCCCACAAGGATCGTTAGGTGGGTTTGGTAGTGGATCGCGATTAGCACAGTTTGCTCAGGAGTCACCGACTCGTGTGCAGGTACTCTCATTGAGCTATCTCAAGGTATTTAGCAGCACACTAGTCAACGAGACACGTGCTGGTTTCAGTCGTTACCGCACTTCATTTGCGAGCCGAGACAGGAACTTTGATCCTGCTAGCATAGGACTCAATTTTGGTACCGGCGAGCGTGGTCTGCCGGAGTTTGACTTCTCAGGATTGATTGAAAACCTAGGCATTACAGCCTTTGGTATTCCTCGTGGCCGTATCAGCCAGACCTATCAAGTGCTAGACAACCTTACCTGGCTACAGGGCAAGCACACCTTCAAATTTGGTGGCGAATACCGACGTGCTTCTGTTAATGGTTTTAACAACAATCTTGGTAGAGGGCTCTTCTCTTTCAGTCCTTCTGGCCTTGATGGGGACCCAGTTGTAGATGTGCTGGCAAATTTCTATCTAGGCAATGCCTTTGTGCTTGGTAACACTGGTGATACTCAGCGTACTACGTTCAACAATGGCGCGAGCTTTTTTGCCCAGGATGATTTTCGTATTAGACGTAATGTGACGCTCAATCTGGGTCTGCGTTGGGAGTACTTTGGGCCTCTTACTGAAGAGCGCGATCGACTCTCAAACTTTACTGCTCCAGGTCAACTGTCGCTTATTGGCAGCAATGGCCTCAATAGTGTTTACCGTCGAGATCTAAACAATTTCGCGCCCCGCTTAGGACTGGCTTGGGATATCTTTGGCAATGAACGGCTAGTATTGCGTACTGCTTATGGCGTCTACTACGACTTTGTCCCGCAACACCTGTTTATCGCCAATTTCACGCCTACTGCTGGTGTTGCTACCAATCCTATTGGACCATCCCCTGTCTTTCCGCTCAACTACAATCAGAGCGCTTTTCTGGGTGGTGGTGGTGCAATTCTTTCGGCTGCGACAACAGGTCCGTTCAATATCTTTATCACAGACCGAAAGTTTGTTTCACCTTATACACAGAACTTCAACTTTAACCTACAGACGACTATCAGACCAGGGTTTGGTGTAGAGGTAGGTTATGTTGGTAGCAAAGGAACAAAACTGGTACGGCTCTATGATCAGAATCAGCCAGATATATTTGGTAACCGCCCCAATCCAAACTTCAGCTTTGTTGATGTACTCTCTTCCAGTTCCAACTCAACCTATCATGGAATGCAAATGATTGTGAAACTACAGGGAGTGCGTGGTTTCTCAGGATTGGTCTCTTACACGGTATCGAAATCACTTGATGATGCCTCGGATGGTATTGATTTCAACTTTGCCTCGGCGGCATTGCCACAGGATTCTACTAATCTCAGAGCCGAGCATGGGCCATCCGTATTCGATACCAGACAGCGTTTCACGGCAGCTTTGAACTATCAGTTGCCAACAATAAAATTCTTACCGGGTAGATTGGGTACTGGTTGGCAGGTTGATACGATCATCTTTGCACAGACAGGACGACCAATCCCAATTGTGACGTCAAACGACACTAGTGCTTTCCCCAACAATAACTTTAATACCCGGTCTAACTTTCACCAGCGGCCCAATCTTGTGCCGGGGGTGAATCCAATTCTACCTAACTTCACACCTGAGACCGGTTATCTTAACCCGCTCGCTTTTCAACAGCCGGCTGATGGGTCATTCGGCTCATTAGGTCGCAATCAGATCTTTGGACCAGGGTTGTCGAGCGTCGATTTCTCGATTGTGAAAACTACCCCATTAACGGAGAAGGTGAGACTAGAGTTTCGTACTGAGATCTTCAATATCTTTAATCATCCGAACTTTGCTCTTCCTTCCGGCACCATTACACCAGGTATTAATGCAGATGGAAGCATTAACTTCAATGCAGGACCGGCTGGTGTAATTACACAAACACCCGATGTAGCACAGGGAAATCCTAGCTTGGGTGGTGGTGGACCGCGGGTAATTCAATTCGGATTACGACTGCTTTTCTAAAATTAGCAGAGGTAAGAAAGAATAGGGGTGCGCTTTTTGCGCCCCCTTCTTTACTACTCATATATTTATATATGGAGGAAGTGTGCGCTCTGTTTATCTAAGCAATTATTTAGTGAGTGAGCCAGATAATATATGTTAGGGGGACACGATGAAAGATATGATCCTCTTATTGGTTGCGGTGCTTTTTGCCTATACACTACCAGGGCAGGATGCTAATGATCCAGATAGTAAGTTACACAAGGTTGAAGAGTTGCAACTTATGAATCTTCCCACCTTGAATGGCTCAGCAGGAACATCATCTTCAATGGGTTCCAGTACTTCAATGGGCACCAGTACTCAGGCAAGCCCGCGCTGGAGTATTCAATTTCGTTTAAAAAATTTTACTCCTAAAACAGTAAAAAAGGTCTATTGGTATTTTAAGGTGTTAGATCCTTCAGAAGATACACTAAATAAAGTATTTCAAACTAAGCGTAAGATTAAAGGCCAAAATGATTCTACGATATCAGAAGAGTTTAGCTGTAATCCACAACTAATATCTTCACAGACCAAGTTTACTGTTGAGGTGACACGTATAGAGTATGAGGATGGCACTTATTGGGAGCATCCTGCAGCTAAACCAGAAAAGGAATAGGTTAGGCAATACAATTCTTGATTAAGTTACCGCCCTTGCCTGATCCTATTGCTGCTAGATTAGTACTAATAGGTTATTGCCTAAAGTTATTTTTCTGTCTTCGCTACCATTACCAGTTATTCTTTTTGGTAATGGTATAAATTGCTAGTGTACTCAAGATAAAATAGTTCTGGTCTACTTGCAGAAATGGTGATACACTAGCGCATACCGTAATAATGCGAATACAAACTACCTACTTGTTATGGTAGGTTGGGGGTGGTTCTAGATAATTTATCTAGAGCTAATAGGTTCCACTGAAGTGTACTGTCCGTAGTAAAGTGTGCAATCAGGTAACTCTGATAGTAGGTAATCGTTATCCTTGATTATGGGTTGGTTGTTTATAATTGATCGATAACGGCGGCGTGTTGTTCAATCTCTTTATGCCATTTTCCTACTTCAGTTAAAAAACCTAGGACTACGGAAAATAGGTGACGATCAGATTAGAAATTTTGTAGCTTATCACCTGTTCCACCGATTAAGTTCATTTTTATTATGTCGAGTGTGCTAATGATGTCGGGCCACTAGAGGGAAACTGTTGCTCTATAGAAGATAGGTTCTACAAAAGTGAAGGAAGAACCTGAGAGGAAGTTATTTAGCGCTTCCTTATCATTGCTCAATACATATTGCGTTGGCCAGACACAAAAGTGGAAGAACGGTAACAACTATCTTAGAAAGGAAGATTATCATGAAAAAAAGTTTTCTCACCTCTTTTGCGTTAATTATTATGTTCAGTCTTTCCGGCATTGCGTTTGCCAGTGATCCGTCAAGTACTCCACTTGAGCATCCTGCTAGTGCAAGAAAGAATACCAGTATCAATAAAGCTATGCGAGAGTGTCTTATTCGTAATAAAGAACTCTTCACAGTTGGCGAGCCTAGTAGCTCAGCAGCAGCAACAACACAATCGACTTTTACCGGGTTTAGTTTTGCTCGCACAGAACTCTATTTTGGCTCCGCCAAACCGGATGGCACAGTAGTAACCGAAGCACAATTTCAGCAGTTTGTTGATCAAGTAGTTACACCAAGATTTCCTGATGGATTGACACTCTTAGTAGGTCTAGGACAATTTCGTGATTCGAGTGGCACCATTATTAAAGAGCGATCTATGCTGTTGATTCTCCTCTATCCAGCCTCAGCACAAAGCTCAAGCAGTCCAAAGATTGAAGAGATTCGTGAAGCCTATAAACAGCAATTTCAACAAGAGTCGGTCTTACGCTCAGATCGTTGCTGTGAAATGGTAGGATTCTAATAGTTAACAATGGTCGTTTCATTCTCTTCCTAGAACTTAAGTCTTACACTAAAGGATATTGCGATAGATTGAAAAAATGAATAATTGAGCAACACTCGACTTAACATATAACAATACTGACGGGCAAAAATCATCAAACTTTTGCCCGTCAATTTATTAATGCAGGATGGCTTCTGGCAACATTGACCTAGCTGATAAAATTCATTTTAATCTTTTCAGGAGGACTACTATGTCAGATAAAGTGATCAAAACCGATGCAGAGTGGCAACGAGAACTGACTCCAGAACAATTTCAGGTTACTAGAGAAAAAGGTACTGAGCGAGCGTTTACGGGAGCTTATTATAATAACAAAGAGAAAGGTACCTATTACTGTGTCTGTTGTGGCAATGAACTATTCCTTTCTGCTACTAAATTTGATTCCGGTACAGGATGGCCAAGTTTCTGGGCGCCTGCCAAAGAAGATAATGTTGCTATGGAAGTAGATAATAGCTATGGTATGCGGCGTATAGAAGTAACCTGCAGTCGTTGCGATGCTCATCTAGGACATGTCTTTGAGGATGGTCCAGCGCCAACCCATCTACGTTATTGTATCAATTCTGTTGCACTAAAATTCCAAAAGCAGCCATAACAGAAAGATCATACAACTGCTTGAAAGTACCGGTGCAACCAAGTAAGAATTACTTGTTGGTGGTGGCAGGCGAGAGTTTTTCAACCTTCTCCAATTCTGCTCCGGTAGACTTCAAGCTTCTTATCATTATTGTAGAGACTACCCCACAAAGTAGTGTAGCTAGCCAGAGTGTTCGTGCTCCTAATCTCTGGTAGACCTCTGTACCAAGCCAAGGACTGAGCGTAAAGGCAAGACTGAAGGACATTGTAAAGAGCCCCATATATTCACCTCGTCGCTCTGCAGGTGCAATATCAGCAACATAGGCCGCACTGGTTGGTAGCAAGATCATCTCTCCAAAAGTCCAGATCACTACAGTTACTGCCACAGTGAAGAGACCATTTGCGAAAAACATTCCACCAAACCCAAGCCCCACTAATAGCGCGCCGAGCGCGAGTGCGCGTCGATGTGGCCAGTCTGCCATTGCGGCATTAAGTGGTAGCTCTAGAAAAATAATTAATATCGTGTTAACACTGAAGAGCACACCAAACCATGCTGGTGATATATGCAGATCTTTATCCCAAAAGAGTGGCACGGTGGTCTGATGCTGAAAAAAGACCATCTCGACGGGAATCATTGCCAATAGAAAGAGTAACAAGTTGCGATCTGTTAGCACACTTACGCGGCGGTGTAATTGCTGCTTCTCGCTATCGTACACAATCGCAGAAGTTGATGCTGGTCTCATCTGCCAACCTGCTAGTAGTATCACCAAACCAGCCAACAGTGATGTTGATGCATCGACAAGAAAGAGCGCCTTAAAAGAGATTGTAGTGAGAATGCCACCTATTGCTGGACCTATACTCATACCTATATTGACTGCCAAGCGTGTAAGTGCAAAAGCAGACTTGCGCTGTTCTGACGCGACCAGTTCAGTAGTTGCAGCAAGGCTAGCAGGACGGAAGGCTTCATTAGTGATCGCAAAGATCAATGTCAATCCAATTACGGCAGGAAAGCTCTGTGCAAGCGGAAAGATAAGTAAGATTGTGCCAGAGAAAAAGAGTGAGTATTTCATTACACGGATCGGACCGATCCAGTCAGAGAGTTTACCTGCTAATGGTGCCGTGAATAATGCTCCTATGCCATATAGAGTGATAATTAAACCAGCCTGTCGGATAGAGAACTTCAAGCCTGTTGTGAGGTAGATAATCATATAGGGCAGCACCATTGTGCCTGCCCTATTTATTAATGTAGTTGTAAATAATATCCAGACTTCGCTGGGAAGCTTACTCAAGCCTCGCCACGGATTCATTAGTGCTCTCCTACTCACCTTTAATTAGAAGCAGAAAGGTATAACGCCAACCTATCTATAATTGTTCGATACCGGTAATGATACTAACCCTGATAAGCAATACTACTTCAACCTTCTCAGCTAATAAAAATTTGCTTATTTACATTATTGCGCTCTGGTTACAGAGGAGATAAGATCTGTCAACCTAAATTACCAATAAGTGAGGGAGGATGCCTATGAAAGCAGATTACACATTTAGCCATTCTTTAATTCCGCTGGCAAATAGTTCTCTAGTTGATCTACTAATCAATTTCAAAGCTGAGACAGAAGATGTAGTAGACACACGTCGTTCCCTCAACTTGTGTATTGTGATTGACCGCTCTGGCTCTATGGCAGGTACTCCTCTTAAGCATGCAATTAAAGCAGCGCAGAGGTTGGTCGATCTACTTACACCACAAGATATACTCTCCGTGGTAATTTATGATGATACGATCGAGACAATACTTACACCTCAACCAGTAAATGATCGAGAAGCAATTCATACCTTACTAAGCAAAGTGAAAGCAGGTGGCTGCACCGATCTGCATGGCGGCTGGCTGAGAGGTTGTGATCAGGTTAAAGTAAATCAAGTACAGGAACGCGTAAATAGAGTGTTACTACTCACCGATGGACAAGCAAACAGTGGTATCACCGATGCTGCCAAGATCATTGATGCAGCACATAAGAGATCTGAGAACGGTATTGCTACTACTACACTCGGGTTTGGCTCGAATTTCAACGAGGATCTGTTGATAGGAATGGCTAACTCCTCAGGGGGAAACTTCTACTTTATACAGTCGCCCGATGATGCTACTGATGTCTTCCGTATTGAACTAGAGAGTCTTGCTTCTACAGTGGCACAGAATCTTGTTGTCAGTGTGACGCCAGAAAGTACAGTACAGATCTCAGCAGTGCTTAACAACTATCGCAGCCAAGCCGTGAATGGTAAGCGTGAGATCTACTTGGGTGATGTCTATAAGGTAGAGGATAAATTACTTGGACTGGAGTTAGAGATTGCGGCACCGAATGCGGCGGGAAGATTAAACATTGCTAACCTCTCTTACAAATATGATACTGTCGAGAATGGCGTAATTGTTGGCCATAAGGGTGATTTATCCGTATCCATAGAGGTTGGTGCAGGTGCAGAGGCTGAGAGCGCACTACTTAATCAATATGTGATTGAGCAGGCAGGACGTCTGAGAATCGCCAAGGCCAAGGATGAAGCGATCGAATTGGCTGATAAAGGCGACTATAAATTGGCTTCACTACGTCTACGCAAAACTATCGATGATCTCAAGATCAAATCATTACATGAAACCTTTGAAGTCGCTGAGGAGATAGATCACCTAGAACACTATGCGCATCAGATCGAGCAGAATCGATTTGATACTGTTAGTCGCAAGGAGATGCGTGATCAATCCTATCAAGCGCGTGCTCGTAATCGTAGTGATCTTAAGCTACGTGGTGTTGCCGCTGGTTCAGCAGCCAGTCTGGAGAAGGTCGAATCTGCCGATCAAGGTGTATTACTAAAATGTTTCCGCGAAGGTGGCAAGTTACGTGTGCGTGTAATCTCAGAAGGTTATAATCAAGACTTCAATGTCCAATTTCCCCGCGCAATACGGCAAGAGGGTGTTACCTATTTGGCAGAAGAGGTACAGCTTTCTGCAGATGGTGCATTCTATCGCGCTAGTGGCAAGATCTGCCGATTAGTACGGCCTGGCGAGCCAGATCTTGCTGTAAGCACAGGCAGCGCACCGCGTCGCACTGGTAAGCCGAAGGCGGCTACCGCAGTTGGCTCAGCAGCAGATCTAGAGACCACTACAACAGTAGCCAATGGTGTGCTGGTGCAATGTGTTAATGATGGTAAGAAGCTGCGTGCAAGAGTAGTTTCAGATGGTTATGATCCAAATTACAATATGCGCTTTCCTCGCAATATACGTGAAGAGGGTACGCTTTATGTAGTTGATGAGGTGATCGAGGGCCCTGGCGGCGGCTCTTATATTGCTTGTGGAAAGATCAAGAGACTGATCCAGTAAGTTTACCTTAGATGAAAAGTTAGGTTTTCCGAAAGGAAATTAACAAATATTGTGCGGGAGTTATAATTGTACTATTCTATTTGCCTTAGGAGCGCAATCCGGAGGTGTAGCATGGATCGACTTAATCAGAGCCGATTTCCCGGGTGGATTCTTGCCATAGCCGTCTTCATACCACTATTGATTGCGCAACTTGATGCTCCCGCAAAAGCTATCTGGCAAGATGAACAGAGTCAATCATCCGTGGTGGGCCAACCTGGAACCAATCAATATCAAACCAATCAAAAGAATGAGAAAGATACACAGACACGTGCAATAGAAGAGAAAGTCGAGTTCATTAATGACCTGCTAGATCAGTTTCCTGTACGTGAGGGCCAGCGTTATGTGCAAAGCTCACGTGTTACCCTTAGTAATAAAGGGAAGCTGGCTATTCATATTAAGTTTCAGAGTACATTACCAGATTGTGTCTCTTGCCGAGAGGAGGTCTATTTACG
>JBFLVQ010000234.1:0-12706 GCA_040758525.1 Acidobacteriota bacterium | reverse complement strand
AGATAGCTCATTAATGGGCCAAGTAAGACCTATGGCCCATTATGGCTATCTCTGTTTTACTAAATAGTCTGGCACCTTTTCTTGATTAAGTTTGCCTTTCAGTTCAAGTTTTTTACAAAGCCAAAGAGCTTGCCCTAAACATTCTTCGCTAACTATAACGGTACCATCAAGTACGGTGTAAGTATCAGGTAACTAATAGGTTATCAGTGGGGAACGATTTGTCTAAAAATAATAAATAGGAGGAACACTGTGAAAAAGATCTTTCATCGCAATACCCTGATCGTTGTATTTGTCTTAGCCTTGATGTTGTTGAGTGTGCCTACAAATATGAGCGTATCTGCGCAAGCCACCACAACCAATTTCACGGCTACATATCGAGGGCAAGGTAGCAATTCCTCAACCTGTAACACTACTTTCAACATTGTTGGTCAGGAACCATCGGCATCAGGTACATATCCAGTATTTGTCTACACAGTTGGTACAAATGAAAACTTCACTAGCAGTTTGGCAACAGCGGCTGTTAATGGTATGGCGCAGCGTGGTTTTGTTGCGGCAACCATTCAATATGCAAATGGTCAATTCGGTACCTGTAGTCAAATTTCAGGAAAGGCCGAGTGTATATATGACGCCAATAGCGCCACTAGTGCGATCACAACGCTATGCAATCGTCCTAAGGCCGACTGTAACAAAGGTATTGTAGTAGCCGGGTTTAGTCAGGGCTCGGTTATTGCAGACTTAGCCAAGAATTTTGATGCACGAGTAGAGGCCGCCTGGGGAATGGGAGATGGTGTTAGTTATACATTTCTTTTCAACCTGAGATCGTGTCTAGCTAATGGTAATAGAGCCTTAGCTAGCGACCGGCTACGAGCGATTAATGGTCAAAGAGATATATTTGTGGGCTCGAATACAAGCGGAGTACGCAGTCAATTACAGACTCTCACCGGCTTTAACTGTGGATCTTCAGCGCTCTCCTGCTTACAAAATAATGGCAGCGGCTGGTACATAGTACAAGATGGCCAAACACAAGACGGTAGAGCCGACCATTGCTATATGTTTGTAGGCGGATGTACAGGTAATTTGGACCCCAACTTTGTTAATGGTAACGCACCATTCTGTCTTAATCCTAACTTAGATTGGCTGAAGAACTTTGCCAGACCTTAGTGCGAAACAACAAGAGAAGCTAATCTGAAACTCTCTCTCTTCTTTATTACAAAGGCCACAGCTTATACTGTGGCCTTTTTTTAATTTCAGGTAAATTGATCTATCTAATTGCCGGTTGTAGGAAAAAACCGTTTGAGCTTATCTTTATATTGAGGATAATCTTAAGAGGCAATCATTCTACTAAGAAAAAGTTGATGAAAGAGATATACCAGCAAAATCAAGAGACTAGTCAGCAGAATGAAGAGACTGCCTTGTCAGTGGACAGTATTCCTGTACAGTTGGCAGAGGCTGAGCTAGTCGATCAGATCAACCAGGATCTGGCGCAGGGCTTGATTGATGCAGCAATTGCCAAACAGCGCCGTTTACCTGTACCAGCGACAAAGGAGCAGGTACGCGATTTTGCCCGCTTGCGTGCGCTTATCGCTGAAAGACTGGCTACATTGGGGCGTGCGGCAGGTATCTTCGATGTTTTACAGCCCTATGATACTGCACTCTCACGAGTACGCTTACCAGTAGAGGAACGCGCACGTATAAGTTTGCGATTGGGTGAAGCCTATTGCAACACAGTCAACTATCCTTCTTCTGTAGCACTGCTTGATGAAGCAATACGCTATGCCAGTATGGCTAATGATCGTAGACTGGAGGCAACGGCGCGTTGTCAACTGGGTCGGGTATACTGTCAATTAGGCGAATATGTGATTGCCCAAGAGCATCTACGTAATGCGCTTAAATTCCTTGCCAAAGCTGATGATAAACGTGGTGAGGCACAGGCTTATCTCTATTTCGGACTGGTTTCTAGTGGTTTAGGAAATTTTGATAGCAGTATTGAGTATTACTATAAATGCATCGCGCTTGCCGAGAAGATTAGCGACGAATCGATGCTTATCGAATGCAAAGTTAATCTTGGCACCGCTTTTCTTTCACAGGGCAAATTACGCCAAGCCATTAGCCTCTACGAAATAGCCGTGCATGATTATGAGCAGCTTGCCTATAGCACACTCGCCGCACAGGTTTATAACAATCTTGCCCATAGTCTGATCTTAAGTGGTGGTTGGAAACGTGCTGAGCAACTTCTGGAAAAGAGTATTGCCCTCTCGCGTCAGCACCAGGATGACTATGGTGAGGCAATGGCACTAGGACAGTTCGGTCTACTCTATATGGTGACTGGGCGTATACCGACTGCTAAACAGACACTCAATTTCTCAATTGAACTGGCACGTCAGAGCCATTCCCGCGATTGTGAGGGTTTCTCACAGATCATGTTAGGTAAAGCATTTCTCGCTGGGGGAGAGTTTGCCCAGGCGATCCCTTATCTGCAAGCTGGCTATGAATTGGCACTCACGATCAACCGCACGATCTATGCTATTGAAGCACAATTGTTATTAGCAGAAGTCAGTTTAGGACAGCAAAACTGGGAGCAGGTTGAAGAGGGACTGAAGCGTGCGGAAAAGCTGATGGCAGGCCAGCCACATATTGTATTAGAAGGGAAGCGACTACATATAGAGGCACGGCTAGCAGTGGCACGTGAGCAAGATGCTCTGCCTACCCTCACACGTGCGATACAGATCTTTGAAGCTTATTCCTACCCGCTTGAGAAGGCTCTCTGCCTACTTGATCGGGCAAAGATATTAAGCGCGACGCGCGAGACTTTTGCCAAAGCCAGCGCTGATATAGAACGCGCCATGCGGCTTTTGGAACAGTTGGGCGCGGAGCCATTACTAGTTGCTGCCGCCGCACAACTCAAAGAACTGGAACGCAAACTAACAAAGAGTAGTAATGCTAGTGAAGTAGAGTTGGTGCGTCAGCAATTACTAGCGGAGCGGCAACAGTTACATAGATTGATCAAGGCTTGTCGTAGTCGTGAGTTGATGTTGACAGAAGTAGCTGAAAGTTTACGCAGCCAGTCACAGGCCGATATTGTTGCTATTTATCAGATCGAACATGAAGTTGGTATAAAGACGCTCGCTACTACTACCGATCTTGCGATACTCAAGAATGCTTTTGAACGACGTGTGCAGACAGCAGTTACAGAAAGTAAGCGGGCTTGGATACGCGGCCGTAGTTTGGATGAGCCACTCTATCTTGATCTATATCCACTAAGTGCAGAAAAACAGCTTGCTGTTGTGATCTGGGGTGCGCCACGTAAACTTGTTAATACAGAATTGATACATTCATTAGTAGAGATTGCTGGTGAGTTGATCACGCTGGCAGCATTGCCAGAAGGTCGTCGTGTAACAACAGATGAGTCTGAGAGTGGACGCCTAAAGAGTTTTCAGAACTTGTCTGAACTCGTCTATGCCAGCCGTAAGATGGGAGAGTTGACTGAACAGATCTTGCGTATACACTCAAGTGATCTAACGGTACTTATTACAGGGGAATCTGGCACAGGCAAGGATCTTATTGCCCGTGCTATTCATGCAGTTAGTGAGCGGCGCAGTCGCCCCTTCTTGCCTTTCAATTGTACTGCTACTCCCAGAGAGATTGTTGAAGCGCAGTTGTTTGGCTATCGCAAAGGCGCTTTCACGGGTGCCAACATCGATTATGAAGGTGTGATACGAGCGGTTGATGGCGGTACATTACTACTCGATGAGATCGGCGATCTACATCTTAGTGTACAACCAAAGCTGCTACGTTTCTTACAGGATGGTGAGATTCAGCCAATTGGTTACTCTCGTCCAATACGTGTTGATGTGCGTGTGATTGCCAGCACCAACCGTAATCTAGAAACAATGGTTGAGCGCGGTGAATTTCGCGAGGATCTATACCACCGACTCAACATCATACGTCTGGCTGTGCCATCACTTAGACAAAGACGCGAAGAGATACAACCGCTGGCGCAATTTTTCCTGAAACTTTCTTGTCAACGTACCAACAAACAGCTTAGCTTCAGTTCTGAGGCGCTGCTACTATTAGGGCTTTATGACTGGCCAGGAAACGTACGCCAACTTAAGAATGAGATCGAGCGTGTGGTAGCATTTGCTAATCAGGGTGAAACAATCGAAAAGTATCACCTTTCGCCAGAGATCCTACAGGCTACCGCAAATCTCAAGATGAGTGAACCGTTGCTAGAGAATGGCAATGATATCTCGCTTAAGCCAGGTCTTACCCTTACAGAAATCCTTGCTGCCACAGAAAAGCAGATTATCCTTAAGGCCGTCAAGCAGTGTCGTGGTAACCTACGCCGCACGGCGGTATTATTAGGTATATCGCGCAAGGGTCTTTACGACAAACTAAAACGGCTCAAGATCCGTCTTGCTAATACCTCTGCGCCGACTTCTTCACGTTGAGTTCTACTACCTGCACGCGCTATCATTGCTGACAACTTTATTAACTATCTTTCATTGATTATGATTGCCTATCTAAACGGAAAATTGCTGCAAAAATCGACTAATGTCGCGATCATAGATGTCGCAGGGGTTGGCTATGAGGTACAGATCCCTCTCTCTACCTACTATGATCTAGGTGAAATAGGAACTGCTGTTGCCCTCTACATACACACAAACGTACGTGAAGACGCAATCCAGTTGTTTGGATTTCGCACTATATTAGAGAAGGAACTCTTTCTCAAACTCACTAGTGTGACAGGAGTAGGGCCGAAACTTGCGCTCACACTGCTTTCTGGCTTAAGTGCGGAAGAGTTGGTACGCGCAATTGCCTCCGGTAATTTGGTACAGCTTACCGGCATTCCTGGAGTAGGTCGTAAGATCGCAGAGCGACTAATTATGGAGCTACGCGATAAGCTTAAGACATTACCGATGGATACTACTATGGTAGGCACTGCTGCTCCTGGCAGCGACCTTGCGATTAAAGCCGATGTTGTCTCTGCACTGGTTAATCTAGGCTGGCAACAGGCAATGGCGGAAAAGGCTGTTAATGCCACGTTAGAGGCAGAGAAGCAGCGTGATTTTCAATGGATTCTCAAACAGTCGTTGCGACGGCTCTATAAATAATTGACGATCTCTGGATAAGTACATGAAGAACTCTCTTATTGTTGTTCTGTGGCTGCTAGTAATGCCAATATGGACGGCAGCACAAACTTCTCCCCCAGCTAATCTCAGCGATCTGGTAGAAGCTCAATTAGAGCTGCAGCGCATTACCCTGGCGCGTGCTGATGAGCGTATACGTCTGTTGGCAGATTTTCTACAGAAACCCTCCTCAGCGCCACTTGCTGGAGCAGCGCGCGAACTGATGTTACGCGCTCGTGCCGCACTAGCGGAAACAGAGCTTAAACAACAGCGTCCTGAACTAGCCGTGGAACAGTTCCAAAAGGCTTTTCAGGAGGCTGCTCAGCCAGTAAATGACCGTATCTTTCTTAACTACATATGGGCCTTCCCTGTTACTCTACTTGGTCATGGTTATCGAGAAGAGGCGATACTATTGATGCGTCGTTTTGAGCCAAGCTATTGGCAGCAGTCTGCCCGGCTGGTTCAAATAGGTCTCTTCTACCTCAATGCAGAAGCAGGCGAGGATGCCACACGTGTTTTTACTCGTGCTATTCAACTTGATCCTCAGCAACATAAATATCATAGTAGTTTGGCTAATGCTTATCTGATCAGATTACGGTTGGAAGAGGCAATTGCCGCTTGGCAACGTGCCATTACATTGGAACCAAAAGAGCCGGTTGCTTATGCTGGGCTAGCGGCACTATATCGTGCCGAGGGCGCCTATGAAGATGCTGTTTCGCTCTACCAGAAACAACTAGAAGTTGCTCCTGATCATGAATCAGCGCATGGTGGACTAGCAATCACCTATCTACTGACCAAAGATGATACACGTGCGGCTGAAGAGTTGGCTAAACAGTTTGCCATCACACCACGCGACTACCGACTCTTCACTCAGCTTGCTTATCTGGCAGCTAGCCAGGGTGATTATGGTATGTCACGCCGTTGGGCAGGGCTGGCACTCAGCATTGCTCCTACCTATTCCTGGGCACGTATTGTAATGGCCAATGTACTTGTTGCTGAGCAGGATTATGCTAGCGCTGAAGAGCTGCTCTCAGATGCTTTAGCGCGTAGCCCTGGCTTTCCCACTCTCTACTTTGAGCTGACCAAGCTGCTGCTGCTTGCAGAAGATTATATAGGTGCATATGAGCAGTTTGAAAAATTCCTTTCTATCACCACAACAGGAGAGTTTGAGGCACGCTTGGGAGGACTACTCTCGGCTCGTTCACGCAGTTTCAAGCTGCTGCTTGAGAAGGAGCATAAAGCTGCGCTAGGAATGCCTCAGAGTCTTACTTCTGACCGTCATTACCAACTTGTGGAAAACTTCCTACGCTTTGAATACTACTTAAACAAGACGTCTGATAAAGCTCAGACTACTGATTCACCAACTAATTCAATAGCAGAGCAACCGCCTCAGGAGAATGAATTACGAACATTAGAGGCGCTTGGTCTATTGCTTGCGGTAGAGGATGAGCGGCGTCCCTTCCGGCAGTTATGGGCAGCAGAGCGACTGCTTGCTAATGGAGTTGCGCTTGGTCGTGCTACTACACTGGTGCTTGAGGCGCTTAAGGTTGCTGAAGCAGCTACTCGATTGGAAGGTTCGCTACGCGATGCGCTAGAGTTAAATCGCGAGGCACGTCTACGCCTCTTTCGTGCTCGTGGGCAGCATCTACTAGGTCGTATATACTTTAAGCAAGGGCAGCTAGAGGAAGCAAACAAGGCCTTACGGTTGTCTATAGAGAGTTATGAAGTAGGTGCAGAACAGCGTACTGCACTCTCGCAGTTAGCAGCGGTACAGCAGGCTGCTGGCCATGAGGCAGAAGCGCTAGACCTATATATCAAAGGTTTTAATCGTTATGATGAGAATGCTAGTCTGCAACGTACTCTGATTGAGAATCTATATCGTAAGTTACATGGTTCATTGGCAGGACTTGATCTCAAATAACGACTCTTTTAAATTGCCTAAGTCCGCAATTAACAATTTAAAGTTGGGGGTTACATGATGCCTCAATGGCTAAAAGCAGGTCTTTTAACAGTATTATGGTTATTTTTACCACTGTCTGCAAGGGCAGGGGATGAGACACGGGAGTACACCTACCGGTTTGAAAGCCCACGCTTTGATATTACCTTCTCTGAGATCAAGGTGATGGCTAATGGGGAGGGTCAACTACGTTATAAGAAACGTGATGAAGATGAAGAGATCCTGATAAAAATGAAGTTGTTACCAGCGACAGTAGGGCGTTTGGGAGAGCTTTTCGAAACCCTACGCTTTCTTGATAGTAATGAATCTTACCAAACTGATAAGCAGTTTCCCCATCTAGGTACAATTACACTAGGGCTGCGCGCTCAAGGACGCGCCCGTGAAGTCCACTTTAACTATACTGAAAATCGTACTGCCAGCCAGTTGGTAGAGCTCTTTCGCGCCATCGAGAATCAGCAACGACGTTATGAGGATATGACGCTAGCACGCCGACATACACCGCTAGACCTACCCCGTCAGTTAAAAAACCTGGAGGCAGAATTGAAAAAAGACCGGCTTGCCGAACCCAGCCAATTCCTGCCACTGCTCAAAGAGATTACCCTTGATGATAGCTTACCACTGATTGCTCGCAATGCTGCTGATCGATTGGCTAAACAGATTGAGCATACACGTGCCAAGCATTGAACCTAAGCTTCGACCAACATATATATTTAATTGACACATATGCGTAACTTTGTTAGACTTTGTCGCAGTTATTTAAGCTACAGATTCGAATAGGTTTTCTAAGGCAACATAGGCTCTGCATAATCCCAGCATTTCGGACGCCAGCGAGTGTTGGAAAGCAAGTCGCGCTTAGGCGCCCGCTAAGAGAGACTTCGGCTGCTTGGGCATTTTTATTCTATTGGCCAAAGCAGAGAGCGGTCTTCAGAGTGTAGATGAAGATGCTGTAGTTAATCTTCAAAGCGTGCCGAGGCTCGGCCTTTGGGCCGATGGTAGTTCACCACTAGATTGCCCAATAGTTGTACGAGTGAAGATAAACATAAAGTGAATATTAGTATTGAGAGAAAGTAGTTATGGCTTTAGTGGGAGATCTTAAAGATCTTGCCCTCGTGGATATCATCCAGATCAATTGTGTAGGACGCAATACCGCGCGACTGACAGTACATTATCCTAATGGGGATGGTGTCTTCTACTTTCAAGATGGCGAAGTGGTCGATGCTCGTTTAGGAGAGCTATCTGGTATAGACGCTGTTTATCAAGCCTTACGCTACACCGAAGGAAGCTTTCGTATCGATACTGGTATTGCTGCTCCTATACGTACAATCTATGATCCCTGGGCCAATATACTAATGGAAGGTATGCGCCTCATTGATGAGGAGAAGGCTGGCATGATCCAACCAGGCGTAGGGGGAAAGACTGTTTCAGGCGCACTACCTAATAACACGGCGCCTGCTACTGGCACACCTACTGGTGGAGTAATGCGGGCAATCAATCCCTATCAGGCGCTGGTCAACGATCTCACTAAGATAAAGGGTATTGATGGCGCAATTGCAACATTACGTGACGGCACTTTGCAAGCACATAGCAACATCAAATCGCCAGAGAAGTTTGGTATGCTGATCGCCTTCTTGGTTTATCATGGTGGGCTAGCTGGTATACCTGGCAAAGTTGGCTCGTTGCGACGCACCGCGCTCATCGTTGGTCAACGTAAGTTGATCATATTTGATCAGGAAGAATTTCTCGCTGCTATCGACTGCTCTTCTGCGGTACGTTACGAGACAATCAATCCTTATATTGAGCGCGCGTTTCGCAAGGTCCAGATGCGGCGTGGGCCAGGGCCTGGTGGTACAGGATCACTCACCGGTTCGTTTTCTGGACAGTTGGCCTAAAGCCGTCCGCACTTTTCCTTTTGCGCTTTCTCATACATCATGCAGGTTCCTAAAGGAAAACCGGTCCACGAACATCTCAAGACCTCCTATCTCAACACGGCTGCGTTGCTGGCCGATCTACAGGTTACTGGCTTTACTGGGTATCTACAGGCTATCTTCCCTTATGTGCGCGGATATGTGTTTATAAATACTGGTGTGATTATGAATGCGCTTGATGAGGGGCCAGAGCGAGTACGACAAGGTAGTGAGGCGATTGATGCAATACTATTACGGGCGGCGGCACCAGATGGTCAGATCTCTGTCTATTCCCATCCTAGTATAATAGTTGAAGCGATTGCTGGCCGTATTGATGGCGAGGTAGTTTATCAGGGGCTTGAGAGTGAGTTTACTGATCTAGCAAAGTTGGTAACTAAACTGCGGCTGCATTCCGATGCACGCTACTATATTGAGGTAGAACTACCTGAAGAAGGCGAAGGGATCATTTATCTAGTTGACGGTAATGTCAATGCTATGGTTTCATTGAGCAATGGCGAGATAGTTGAGAATGAATCTGGTTATCAGCGTATACTGGCGCTAGTAACTGAGTATAACGCCATCTATCACGTCTATCGTTGTGCTAGTTCATCATTACTAGCACCGGCACTGGCAGGCGCACTAAACAATGTTATCTCGTTTCCTGAACCTGCGCTGCCACCATTCCCAAATGATCTAGCAGAGGTGGCAAGCGAAGCTACCCTACCACCATTGGTAAGCGAGCCGGCTAGTGATGAGTTAGCAGAGTTGGATGAAGCAGAGTATCAAGCCCAGTACCAGCGGCTAGTGGCATTGATGAGTGAGATTATTCAAGTAGTAGAGCGTGCAGCCACACGTTTGACTAAGGAAGAGAGTTTTGCAGTAGCATTACGAGCAGGATTATTGGCAGTGGCGGAGCGTTATCCATTCTTCGATCCTTTTGCTGCCGAGTTTGAGTACTTGGATGGTAAGATCAAATTCTCGGTCACGCCGCCACCAGCCGATTTTGTTATTGGCCTTACCCAGGCCTTGAAACATACTTTGCGGGAACTGGCCCGTATGGTGCCAACCGTAGAGTTGCGTACCATAGTGGCCGATGCGCTCATACGGCTGCAACAGATGCGTCAGGCCGAGTATGAGCATTTTAGTCTGGCGCCTGCACTAGCCGAGTTGGTTGCTGTCGATTAACACTAAGCTGGCCAGTCCGTCAGTATCGATTGGGAGGAGAATCAGTGGGTAAAGCGCATGAGACCTTTCTCCAGGATATTTTGCGTATACCAGGAGTGAAGACTGCCGCGCTAGTCAATTTCCGAGGCGAGTTCTTGCTCTCGGCAGGTATCTTCACCCCCAATGCACAAGTATCAACACAGCTGGGGACTTTTCTGGTACAGTTATGCGCCGCTGCCGAAGTGGTGCGTGGTCGCTTAGACGAACTAACAATGCTCTATACGGAAGGGCGTGTTAGTGCCTTTATTGATCTTGATCTACTTATTGATACGCCTTATGGTGCGCAGGAAGTATTTCTTGCTATCATCAGTAGCGCTAACGTAAACTTGCCTACTTTACGTATGACGGTAAAGGTGGCATTAAGTAAACTCAAGCTGGACAAGGCAGTACGAGAATTGAAAATTAACGTGCGTGTCTACCCACAGAATATGTTGGCACGCGAGCGTATGGATGACACCAGTTGGCAATTGATCGAGGCGATGAGTCGCGCCACTTGATGGTTGGTAGTAATAAGGTGATTTGCCGGTGACAAGGGGATAGACAAATATTCAAGAGTGGGAAGTGATCATGTCAGATGCATTTTCTGGAAACCTATCCCAATTTAAGCTATTAGATATTCTTCGTCTACTCTATGCAAGCAATCGTACAGGACTGCTTGAGCTCTCTCATGAAGATGGCCGTTTTGCTGAGATCTATCTCTCTAATGGCCAGATAGTTCATGCTCTCTATGAAGAGTATATTGGCGAGGAGGCAATCTACACGCTCTTTGCCTGGGCAGAAGGGACTTTTCGTTTTCGTAGTGGAGAGATTACCGAAGAGCAGACAACTATGCTTTCAACCGAAGAGATATTGGCTGAAAGTGTTACTTATGCTGCTGATTGGGAGAGTGTACGTCGGGTCATTCCTTCCCGTAACACAATCTTTCGACTTGCCTCGCGTCCTAGCAAAGAGTTCTCTCTACGTGCTGAGGACTGGGCAGTGTTACGTGAAATTGATGGTGAGAAGACCGTCACAGAAGTTGCCGACGCTACTCAACTGAATGAACTCTATGCTTCACGTATCATTGTCAGACTCTTTGATCTAGGGCTAGTAGAATCAGCCGGTGAGGCAATTCCACAAGAAGCAATTGTGGAGACGGTTGATGAGCGAGTGCTAGATCGTGTTGAACGAGAGCTTATGGTGGCAATTGGACCTATGGCGCCAATTGTCATTGATGATTGTGCAGAGATGCTTGGTCATAAGCGTAGTGAACTACCACGTGATATGGTGCCAGCCTTTCTGGAGCGGTTGGCCGAAGAGATTCCCGATAATGATCGGCGCGTGCGTTTCCAGGAGTCAATGTTAGAGATTATGAAACAGCTCTTTTAACGCGAGCCATTGTCTCGTGCCGGGTGGGCTATGAAGTTACTGATTAAGCAGAAACTGATTATCTTTTCCGCGCTCCTTATTTTGGTGCCGATGCTACTATCGGCGCTACTCATCATCCTACAGGTTAATAGCAATATCGAGAGTCAAGCCGCACTCTCGATCGAGAAAGATGCTCGTGTTGCTGAGCAACTCTATCAGAACCGGCAACTCGCTATTGTACAGGTAGTACAGAATGCCGCACAGGCGATCAGTGCACAAGGACTATTAGAGAGTGTGCAAGCGCCTAGCAATTTACAAGGTTCGGCTAGGCTTACCGCACGTATTCAAGGTGATGGCCGCCGTCGTCTCGATGATGTTATTAAATCCTTGTTACAGGCGAGTAATATTGACTTCATTGTTGTTACCGACAGCCAAGGCACAGTTATGTATCCGCCTGCTGGCGAAGGGGTAGCAGCAGAAGGTTCACTAAAGGATCACCCAGTATTGATCGCATTGCAGAATGGTGTGGTGGCCAAGAAGACCGATGCTCAATCAAGTTCTATGCGTGAGCCGGCGGAACGGCTACGCATATTTGGTATTGATGCATTGCGTAAACAGGCTGAAGTTACCAGTGAGGGTAAGACCATTACAGATGGGTTAGTACTAGAAGCAGGCGCGCCGATCATTGGTGGCGGTGGTAATCTGCTTGGTGTGGTGATAGCTGGACTACTTATCAATAATGCGGAACCGGATCGCTCCATTGCTAATGCCATCAAGAATACTCTCTATCCAGAACTAAGAGCAGAATCTGGTGCATCGATCGCATTAGGAGATGTGATTGTCTCGGCTAACCTGCCTATTCAACAGGGTGGCGGTGTAGGAATACGTATCAAGGGCAAGCTTGAGGATCGTCCCAAAGTTGGCGAAGAGACAATAAACAGTGAGCAGTACAAGACTGCCTATGCCCCTATTAAAGATATTAATAGCCAAGTTATTGGACGCATCGGGGTACAGATAAAGCAGAGCTGGTTTAGTGCGATTGTCAATCGTCTAAAGATCATAATTGGACTGATCGTAGTCTTCTTCCTACTGCTTGCTTCGGCGGTTGCGGTCTTTGCCGCACAACGGCTTACACGTCCAATCATAGA